>NZ_JBPQTL010000056.1:0-37630 GCF_051386295.1 Micromonospora sp. URMC 105
AACCCGGAAGCTAAGCCCTCCAGCGCCGATGGTACTGCACTCGGGAGGGTGTGGGAGAGTAGGACACCGCCGGACAATCTTCCAGTCGAGGGGCGCCCCATCCGGGTCGGCCCTCGACTGCGTAGCGCCACGGATGGCGCAATGAGGAAGGATGTACCTGTGAGTTCAGGACCGCAGGGCGGAGACCGTCCGCGCCGTTACGAGGACCGAGCCGACCGCCCCGAAGGGCGGGGTGCCGGCCCGCGCCGGGACGACCGACCCCCGTACCGCGGAGACCGTGACGATCGAGGCGGCCAGCGGGGCACTTCCGGTGCCGACCGCGGCGGCCGTGACAGCGGGGGCTACCGCGGCGGTGACCGCCGTGAGGGTGGCTTCCGTTCCGGACCGCGGGAGGGTGGCTTCCGCCGCGAGGGCGATGCCCGCGGCGGCGAGCGCCGCGAGGGTGGCTTCCGCCGCGACGGTGACGCCCCGCGTACCGGTGGTTTCCGTGGCGGCGAGCGCCGTGAGGGCGGTTTCCGATCGGGTCCGCGCGAGGGTGGCTTCCGCCGTGACGGCGACGCTCCGCGTACCGGTGGTTTCCGCGACGGCGAGCGTCGTGAGGGCGGTTTTCGCCGTGACGGCGAGGCGCCGCGCGGTGGTGGCTTCCGTGGTGGCGAGCGCCGTGAGGGCGGCTTCGGCGGCGGCGACCGTCGTGAGGGCGGTTTCCGTTCCGGACCGCGCGAGGGTGGCTTCCGCCGTGACGCCGACACCCGCGGTGGTGACCGCCGCGAGGGTGGCTTCCGCGGCGGTGAGCGTCGTGAGGGCGGTTACCAGGGCGGCGACCGTCGTGAGGGTGGCTTCCGCCGGGACGGCGAGGCCCCGCGTACCGGTGGTTTCCGCGACGGTGAGCGCCGTGAGGGCGGCTTCCGCGGCGGTGAGCGTCGTGAGGGTGGTTACCAGGGCGGCGACCGCCGTGAGGGCGGCTTCCGCCGGGACGGCGAGGCCCCGCGTGGTGGTGACCGTCGTGAGGGCTTCCGCGGCGGCGAGCGCCGCGAGGGCGGCTACCGGGGCGGCGACGCCCCGCGCGAGGGTGGCTTCCGTGGCGGTGACCGTCGTGAGGGCGGCTTCCGCTCGGGTCCCCGCGAGGGTGGCTTCCGCCGCGAGGGCGACACGCGCGGCGGTGAGCGCCGCGAGGGTGGCTTCCGCCGTGACGGCGAGGCCCCGCGTACCGGTGGTTTCCGCGACGGTGAGCGCCGGGAGGGCGGCTTCCGCGGCGGTGAGCGTCGTGAGGGTGGTTACCAGGGCGGCGACCGCCGTGAGGGTGGCTTCCGTCGGGACGGCGAGGCGCCGCGCGGTGGCGACCGCCGTGAGGGCGGTGGCTTCCGTGGCGGTGACCGTCGTGAAGGCGGCTTCCGCTCGGGTCCCCGCGAGGGTGGCTTCCGCCGCGAGGGCGACACGCGCGGCGGTGAGCGCCGCGAGGGTGGCTTCCGCCGTGAGGGCGAGGCCCCGCGCGGCGGTGGTTTCCGCGACGGCGAGCGTCGCGAGGGTGGCTTCCGTGGCGGTGAGCGCCGTGAGGGCGGCTACCAGGGTGGCGACCGTCGTGAGGGCGGCTTCCGTCGTGAGGGCGAGGCCCCGCGGGGTGGTGACCGTCGTGAGGGCGGTGGCTTCCGTGGCGGCGAGCGCCGTCAAGGCGGCTACCGGGGCGGCGAGCGCCGCGAGGGTGGCGACCGGCCCGACCGGGGCGCCGACCGGGGCGGCTACGGTGACCGGCCGCGTCGCGACGACCGGCGGGGCTTCGAGGACCGGCGTCGCGAGGGTGGCTTCGGCCCCGACCGGGAGCGGCAGGACGAGGCCGAGGGCGGTCGGGCGGTCGCGCCGGCGCTGCCGGACGAGATCTCCGCGAGCGACCTGGACACCGCCGTCCGCGCCGAGCTGCTCTCGCTGAACAAGCCGGTGGCGGAGACCGTCGCCCGGCACCTGGTCGCGACCGGTCAGCTGATCGACGAGGACCCGGCGGAGGCGCTCGCCCACGCGATGGCGGCCCGTCGGCTGGCCTCGCGCATCTCCGCCGTTCGTGAGGCGGTCGGGCTGGCCGCGTACCACGCGGGGGAGTGGCAGACGGCCATCGCCGAGCTGCGGACGTACCACCGGATGACCGGGTTGCAGAGCCACCTGGCGGTGCTCGCCGACTGCGAGCGGGCGCTGGGGCGTCCGGAGCGGGCCATCGACCTGTTCCGGGGTGCCGACCGCGAGAAGCTCGACCAGGGCCTGGCCGTGGAGCTGTTGATCGTGGCCGCGGGTGCCCGGGGTGATCTGGGGCAGAAGGACGCCGCGGTGGCGATGCTCCAGGTCCCCGAGCTGACCGCCGAGGTGACCCAGCCGTGGACGGCCCGGCTGCGCTACGCCTACGCGGACGCGCTGCTGGCCGTCGGCCGTCGCGAGGAGGCCCGCGAGTGGTTCTCCCGTGCCGCCGACGTGGACACCGACGGTGAGACCGACGCGGCGGAGCGGCTGCTCGAACTCGACGGCGTGGTCATCGAGGGCGACGACGAGGACGACGAGCCGGCCGAGGAGATCGCCGCCGGGCCGGGCGCGCCGGGTGCGGTGCCGGCCCAGCCGGACGTCGACCTCACCGCCGCCGCCGACGACCTGACCGACGCGGACGACCGCGACGACGAGGACGACGACCGCGACGACGAGGACGACGACTTCGACGAGGACGACGACGAGCGCGACGAGGACGAGGACGAGGACGAGCTCACCGACGAGGCGGCCACGGCCGTCGCCGCCGAGCCGAGCCCGACCGAGGCCGGGTCCACCGTGAGCGACGCGTCGCGGCCCACCGGTGACGAGCCGGCCGAGCGCGGGTCGGAGCCGGAGTCGGACCAGCGATGACCGAGGTCGCCGGGGACCGGCTGGTCGACGGGTACACCCTGGTCGTGTTCGACCTGGACGGGGTGATCTACCTGATCGACCGGCCGATCCCCGGCGCGGTCGAGGCGGTCGGCCGGCTGCACGCCGACGGCCGGGCGGTCGCGTACGCCACCAACAACGCGTCGCGCCGCTCCAGCGAGGTGGCGGACCTGCTCACCGGCATGGGCGTGCCGGCCGAGCCGCAGGAGGTGCTGACCTCCGCCGCGGCCGCCGCCGAGCTGCTCCGCGACCGGCTGCCCGCCGGCGCGCCGGTGCTGGTCGTCGGCGCGGAGGCGCTGCGCGCCGAGATCCGCGCCGCCGGACTCACCCCGGTCGCCCGCGCGGACGAGTCGCCGGTCGCGGTCGTGCAGGGGTACGGCCCGCAGGTGGGCTGGGTGGACCTGGCCGAGGCGTCCGTCGCCATCCGCGCCGGGGCGACCTGGGTCGCCACCAACACCGACCGCACCCTGCCCAGCGGTCGCGGCCCGCTGCCCGGCAACGGGTCGCTGGTCGCCGCGCTGCGGCACGCCCTGAACCGGGAACCGGACATGGTGGTCGGCAAGCCCGAGGCGGCGCTCTTCGCCACCGCCGCCCGCCGGGCCGGTGGCGGCCGGACGCTGGTCGTCGGCGACCGCCTCGACACCGACATCGAGGGCGCCCGCCGTGCCGGACTGGACAGCCTGCTGGTGCTGACCGGCGTCAGCGACGTACCCGAGCTGCTGGCGGCACCCGAGCCGCGCCGCCCGACGTACGTGGCGATGGACCTGGCCGGGCTCTTCGACCCGGCGGCGGTGGTCGCGGTGCCGGGCGGGACGGACGTCGGCGGCTGGTCGGCGGCCCGGACCGACGGCGGCCTGGAGCTGCGCGGCGCGGGACGCCCGCTGGACGCCCTCGCCGCGCTCTGCGCGGCGGCCTGGTCGGCGCCGGCGGCCTCGCCGGAGGTGCGGCCGGCGACGCCGGAGGCGCAACGCGCCCTGGCGGTGCTCGGCCTGTCGGCCTGACCTACCGCACCCCCGGGCGAGCCGGGGCGGCTAGAGCAGCTTGCGGAGCTTCATCAGGTCGAACGGGCTGGCCTTGATCGAGATCTGGCGGGCGGCGACCGCCCTGGTGATGTCGAGCTGACCGCGGACCAGGGCGACCAGGTCGTCGCTGCCGGTGGTCAGTGCGATCTTGGCCTTCGGATCGTCGCCGTCGGCCAGGTCGACCAGCCGTCCACCGGCGAGCCGACCGTGGAAGGCCGTGTCCAGGTCGGTGATCCGGCAGGCGAGCGTGCGGTCCAGGTCGATCCGCTGGCCGACCTCGGCGTGGCGCTCCAACCGGCTCGCCAGATCATGCAACGCCTGCCGGCACTCGTCCACGCTGGCCACATCGTCTCCTTCACGCCCGCCACGCCGTTCCTCGGCACCGTACCGCAATGGGCGGTCGGGGGCGCCCGGTAGCGTGAGACCCGCACACCCCGCCCCGCGGAAGGGAAAACCGGCATGCAGGACGCGTGGCGCGCCTACCTCGAGCTGGCCATGGGCCTGACGGAGGCGCCCCGGAAGAAGGCCCAGGACGCCGCTCGGCGGCTGGTCGGCACGGGCGGCGCCACCGCCGCCCAGCTCCAGGGGCTCGCCGAGGAGCTCCTCTCCACCAGCGCGGCCAACCGCGAGGCGCTGACCAAGCTGGTCCGCTTCGAGGTGGACCGGGCGCTCGGGGCGGTCGGTCTGGCCACCGCCGACGAGGTCGCCGAGCTGACCCGCCGGGTGCATGAGCTGGAGCGGCAGCTGCGCGAGGCCAAGGGCGGCCCCGGCGGGCTGCTGCCGGGCACGTCGACGGCCACCCTGCCGGGTGGCGCCGCGAGCGGCGCGCCGGGCCCGTCCACCGGCGGCGCTCCGACCGGCGCCACCGGCGGCCAGCCGCCGGTCCCCGCCCCGACCAAGGCGGTGGCGAAGAAGGCCGTGGCGAAGAAGGCGATCGCCAAGAAGCCGCCGGCCGCGGTGAGCACCTCCGGCGGCGACGGCGTCGCACCGGCGACCCGGCCGGCGAAGAAGGCCGCGCCCCGCAAGCGGACCACCGGCGGCGCACAGTGACGCGCGCCGGTGGCCGGAGCGCGCGGTGAGCGCCCCGTTTCGTCCCGGGCCGCCGCCCGGCGCCCGTCCCGGGCCGCCGCCGGGAGCGCGTCCCGGCCCGCCGCCCGGACCCCGGCCGGGGCCGCCGCCCACCGCGTACGAGGACGTCGAGGAGGCGCACCACCCGGCCGTCGACGCCGCCGTCCAGGCGATGATCAACGCCGAGGGGCTGCCCCCGGCCGACCAGATCGCCCAGTACGAGGCGGCGTACCAGACGCTGCGGGAAACCCTCGCCACCATCGACCAGGCCTGAAGCGACCGGAGAAGCACCGCATGGCACGTCGTACCCGCCTCGACGCCGAACTCGTCCGACGCGGTCTGGCCCGCTCCCGCGAGCAGGCCGCCGCGCTGGTCGAGGCCGGCCGGGTCCAGCTGCGCGGGGTGCCGGCGCGCAAGGCCGCCGCGATGGTCGACCCGGCCGACCCGCTGCTGGTCACCGGCGAGGACCCCACCTCCGAGTACGTCTCCCGGGGCGGCCACAAGCTGGCCGGTGCCCTCGCCGCGTTCGCCCCGGGCGGGCTGGCCGTGGCCGGGCGGCGCTGCCTCGACGCGGGCGCCTCGACCGGCGGCTTCACCGACGTGCTGCTGCGCGCCGACGCCGCCGAGGTGGTGGCGGTGGACGTCGGCTACGGCCAGCTCGCCTGGCCGCTGCGCACCGACGAGCGGGTACGGGTCTTCGAGCGCACCAACGTCCGTACGCTGACTCCGGAGGTCATCGGGGGCGAGGTGGACCTGACGGTGGCGGACCTGTCCTTCATCTCGCTGCGCCTGGTGCTGCCGGCGCTGGCCGGCTGCACCCGCGCCGACGGCGACCTGGCGCTGATGGTCAAGCCGCAGTTCGAGGTGGGCAAGGAACGGGTGGGCACCGGCGGCGTGGTCCGCGACCCGGCGCTGCGCGCCGAGGCGGTGCTCGACGTGGCGGCCACCGCGGCCGGGCTCGGGCTGGGCCTGGCGGACGTGGCGGCCAGTCCGCTGCCGGGGCCCAGCGGCAACGTCGAGTTCTTCGTATGGTTACGCCGGGGCGCCCCGGCGGCCGACCCCGAGCGGGTACGCGCGGTGGTGGCGGCCGGGCCCGAGGGCTTCGCTCCCGCCGGGAGCGGGCCGGCGGAGGCGGACCGGGAGGCGACAGGGTGAGCGACGGGCGGAACCCGACGAGCGGACGAGAGGCGGAGCCGGTGGGCGACAGCGACGGGGTGAACCCCGGCGGCGCGGGCGGGCGGGTGGCCCGGTGAGCCGCACGGCGCTGCTGGTGACGCACACCGGGCGGCGGCGCAGCACCGAACACGCCCGGGCCGTCGCCGCCGACCTCATCGCGGCCGGTTTCGAGGTGCGGGTGGTGGCCGAGGAAGCCGACGACCTCGACCTGCCCGGCGTGGTGCCGGTGACCGGTCTGGAGGCGGCCGAGGGCGCCGAGATCGTCTTCGCCCTCGGCGGGGACGGCACCTTCCTGCGCGCGGCCGAGCTGGCCCGGCCGGCCAAGGCGCCGCTGCTCGGCATCAACCTGGGCAAGGTCGGCTTCCTCGCCGAGGCCGAGATCAACGACCTCGACGTGGCGGTCCGCGACGTGGTGGGGCGCAACTACACGGTGGACGAACGGCTCACCCTGGACGTGACCGCCGAGTTCGACGGCGGCCCGACCATCGAGTCCTGGGCGCTCAACGAGGTCAGCGTCGAGAAGGGCGAGCGGGCCCAGATGCTGGAGCTGCTCGTCGACGTGGACGGCCGCCCGCTGTCCCGGTACGGCTGCGACGGGGTGGTCTGCGCGACACCCACCGGCTCCACCGCGTACGCCTTCTCCGGCGGCGGCCCGGTGGTCTGGCCGGAGGTGGAGGCCCTGCTGCTGGTGCCGATCAGCGCGCACTCGCTGTTCAGCCGGCCGCTGGTGACCGCGCCGACCTCCACGTTCTCCATCACCGTGGACCCGTTCACCACCCTCGCGGTGCTCTGCTGCGACGGCCGGCGGGTCTTCGACCTGCCGCCGGGCGCCCGGGTGACGGTGCGCCGCGGCGCCCTGCCGGTACGCATCGTCCGGCTGCGGGCCCGGCCGTTCACCGACCGGTTGGTGGCGAAGTTCGCGCTGCCGGTGGAGGGCTGGCGCGGCAGCCGGCGCTGAGCGTCCCCGGGCGGGGTGGCGGTGCGGGTCCGGCCGGGTCGCCCGCAGCACGCCGGCAAGCGCCGGCAACGCACCGGACCGGTGGCGGTTTCGTCCCGGTCGCCCCGTGTCCACCTGGCGACATGTCGCCGGTGCGGCGGACCGCCCCTAGTGACCAACCGATGATCTCCGGCGCAGACTCCGGTGGGCCGACCTCCTCGAGGCCGGCCCCGGAGTAGAGGAGTACATCGCATGCACCGGTCCCCACGCTGGCTCAGCGCCGGCGCGGTCGGCGCGTTGGTGGTCGGGCTCGCCGCACCGGCGTCCGCCGACCCGCCCGCCCGGCCCAGTGGCCCGAGTTCGGCCACGACCGCCCCGGGCGCCGAGCCCGCCCGCATCACCCTGATCACCGGCGACCGGGTGGAGCTGTCTCCCGCCGCATCTGGCCGGGTCGCCGCCACCGTCCGCCCCGGCCCCGGCCGGGACCGGATCACCTTCCAGACCATCCAGGCCGACGGTGGCCTGCGGGTGCTGCCCAGCGACGTCGTCCCGTACGTCGCCGCCGGTGCGCTCGACGCGGACCTGTTCGACGTGCAGGAACTCGTCGCCGACGGGTACGGCGACGCCGCCGAGGGCGCGCTGCCGCTGATCGTGCGCTACCAGCAGCCGGCCGGTGGGCGGGTCCGTCCGCTCGCCGGGGCCACCGCCGCCCGGCCGCTGGAGAGCATCAACGGCGCCGCGCTGAAGGTCGGCAAGAACGACCTCGGCGGGCTGTGGACGACGCTGCGGGGCACGCCGCCGGCGCGTACCGCCGCCGGTGCGCCGGCCCGGCTCGGCGCCGGCATCGACCGGGTCTGGCTGGACGGGCGGGTCCGCGCGGACCTGGAGCACAGCGTGCCGCAGATCGGCGCGCCGGCGGCCTGGGCGGCCGGGCGCGACGGTGCGGGCGTCGAGGTCGCGGTGCTGGACACCGGCATCGACGCGAACCACCCGGACCTGGCCGACCGGATCGTCGAGGCGAAGGACTTCAGCGGCACCGGCAGCGCGCAGGACGGGCACGGCCACGGCACCCACGTCGCGTCCACCATCGCCGGCAGCGGCGCCGCCTCCGACGGGCTGCGCAAGGGCGTCGCACCGGGCGCGCGGCTGCTGGTCGGCAAGGTGCTCGACGACTTCGGCCGGGGCTACGAGTCGGCGATCGTCGCAGGCATGGAGTGGGCCGCCCGCTCCGGCGCCAAGGTGATCAACATGAGCCTCGGCGGGAGCGCGACCGACGGCACCGACCCGATGAGCCAGGCGCTCAACGACCTGACCGCCGAGACCGGCGCGCTCTTCGTCGTCGCCGCGGGCAACGAGGGAGCGGCGAACAGCGTCGGCTCCCCGGGCGCCGCGACGTCGGCGCTCACCGTCGGCGCGGTGGACCGCGACGACAAGCTGGCGGACTTCTCCAGCCGCGGCCCGCGCATCGGTGACGGCGGCATCAAGCCGGAGATCACCGCGCCGGGCGTCGGGATCGTCGCCGCCCGCGCCGCCGGTACCAGCATGGGCACCGCGGTGGGCGACCGGTACACCCGGGCCAACGGCACCTCGATGGCCACCCCGCACGTCGCCGGTGCGGCTGCGATCCTCGTCCAGGAACACCCCGATTGGACCGCCGGCCGGCTCAAGGACGCGCTGGTCAGCACCACGAAGCCCACGCCGGGGCTGACCGTCTTCGAGCAGGGCACCGGCCGGGTCGACGTGCCGCGGGCGCTGTCCCAGCGGCTGTACGGTTCGGCCACCGCCGACTTCGGCCGGCTGGCCACCGGAGGCCCGGTGGCCGAGCGCACCGTGACGTACACCAACGGCACCGCCGCCCCGCAGACCCTGCGGCTGGCGCTGGAGCTGCGCAACCTGGACAGTGGCACGAACGAGCCCGACGCCCTCACCGGGGGCACCGGCGAGATCACCGTCCCCGCCGGCGGCAGCATCGCCGTTCCGCTGCGCGCTGACCCGGCGAAGCTGCAGCGGGGCACGCACGCCGGCTGGCTGGTGGCGACCGGCGCGGACGGCGTCACGGTCCGCACGGCGGTCGCGGTCACCATGAGCGGGCCGATCCACACCGTCACCCTGAGCGCGCTGGACATGGCCGGGCAGCCGGGCCTCGCGCCGGTGGTCACGCTCTTCGGCGAGCACTCCGACTCCGACGTGCTCACCTACCTGCTCGGCGACTCGATCCAGGTACGGCTGGAGGAGGGCCCGTACCTCCTCCAGGGCCTCATCGAGCACGGCGCTCCGCTGGACGAGCAGCTCACCCTGGTCACCGACCCGGAGCTGACCGTCGACCGGGACCTCACCGTGGTGCTCGACCCGCGCAAGGGCACGCCCGTGCGCATCGACACCCCGAAGCCGGCCGAGCAACGGGCGGCGCTCAGCTTCTACGAGCACCGGGTGTTCGGCAACGGTCGGCAGATCAACCACAGCGTGATGGCGTTCAGCACGGTCCAGCAGCTCAACGTCACCCCGACCCGGCAGGTGACCGAGGGCGAGTTCGAGTTCTCCTCGCGCTGGCAGCTGGTCGCCCCGATGGTGGACGCGAAGGTCAGCGGCGTCTCCGGCCCGCTGGACGTCAACCTGCTCGCCATGTCGCCGGCGCCGACGGGCCGGCAGAAGCTGCCGCTGGTCTGGGGCGGCACCGGAACCGCCGCGGAGCTGACCGGGGCGCGCGGCGCCGCCGTGCTCCTCGAGGGCAGCCTGGACCGCCCGGAGGACGAGCAGGTGGCCGCGGCTGCGGCGGCCGGTGCGGTGGCCGTGCTCATCGTCCGCCCGGCGGACTTCAGCGCGTGGACGGTCTGGCGTCCGACCGGGGAGCGGCTGCCCGTCCCGGCGATGGCGGTGGCCCACGACGACGGGCAGCGGATGATCGCCGCGGTCCGGGCCGGTGGCGCAAAGCTGGACCTGACGCTCACCGTGAACAGCCCCTACCTGTACGACGTGTTCCAGGTCTCCGAGGGCCGGATCCCGGAGCGGATCCTGCACACCGTGACCGCGGAGAACACCGCCGAGGTGACCGTCCGCTACGGCGACGCCGGCGGGTTCGACTGGGCCACCGAGCAGCGGTTCGGCTGGCGCCCGTGGCAGGAGTACGCCATGGTCGACGACCAGCGGATGGTGCGTACCGGCACCGTCCGGCGGGAGTACGTCAGCGCTGGTGACTCCTGGTGGCAGCACCGGGTGCTGCACAAGCTGATGTGGTCGGACTGGGGCCCGCTGCAGGGCGGCCTCACCCAGCAGGCCCGGCGCTACGGCGCTGACGACCGGGAGACCGAGAGCTGGTACGCCCCGATCGTCCGGCCGGCCGTGCCGGCCGCCGGAGCGCCGGTCCCCACCCGCACCGGGGACACGCTGGACCTGCGCATCGCCGAGTTCGTCGACGCCGACGGAAACCACGGCCTGGCCGGCGGCGGCGAGGAGCAGGACGCCGTCGAGGCGCGGCTCAGCCGCGACGGGCAGCAGATCGCCGACCTCTCCGACGGCTGGGCACCGGTGCCCACCACCGCGGCGGCGGCCCGCTACCGGCTGGACCTGACCACCCGGCGGGCCTCGGAGGAGTGGCGCTGGGCCACCCGGACCGAGACGGCCTGGGAGTTCACCTCGGCCCGCCCGGCCGGGGACGCCGCCCAGCCGCTGTCGCTGCTGCAGGTGGACTACCGGGTCCCGGCCGACCTGCGCGGCGAGGTCGCCGGCGGCCGTCCGCACCAGCTGGAGCTGACGCTGCGCCAGCCGGCGGGCGTCCCGGCGCCGACCGGCACCAGCCTGCGGGTCGAGGTGTCGTTCGACGGCGGACGGAGCTGGCGGGCCACGCCGGTGCGCGGATCGGGTCCGCGGTTCACCGCCGTCGTGCCGGCCGGGCAGGGCACGGTGTCGCTGCGGGTGCACGCCCGCGACCGGGCCGGCAACACCGTCGACCAGACCGTGGTCGACGCGTACGGCCTGCGCTGACCGGACCGGGGGGGGGGGCGCCGAGCCCCCCCGCCCGGGCTCCGCTCAGATCCAGCCCCGCCGGGCGACCTGGAAGGCCAGCCCCGGCCGGGTGTCGACCCCGGCGAGGGTCATCAGGTCGGCGAGCCGCCGCTGGACGGTACGCCGGCTCACCCCGAGCTGCGACGCGATCGACTTGTCGGGCACCCCGGCGACGAAGAGCGACAGCAGCAGCCGCTCGTCGGCGCCGGGTCCGCCGTCGGCGGGCGGCAGCCCCGTACCCGGCCGCAGCGGGGTGGCCGCGTGCCAGTGGCTGTCGAAGAGGGCCAGCAGGGCGTCGAGGAGCTGGCTGCGGCCGATCAGCGCGGCGCTCGGGGCGCCGCTGGCCCGGTCGGGCACCAGCGGGCAGACGGCGGTCGTCCGGTCGGCGATGGCCAGCCGGACCGGCAGGACGTCGGTGACCCGGGCCTGCTCGCCGCTGAGCACCGCCTTCTCCACGTCCGCCAGCGCGCCCGGCTCCGTCAGCAGCTCCCGTTCGTAGATCGCCCGGTACTCGACCCCACGGGCCAGCGCCGCGAACTCCTCCACGTTCTCCGGCCCGGGCATGGCCAACGGGCTCGCCCGGCAGAACCAGAGCACCTCGGTACGCGCGTCGTCCTGCAGCCGGCGCAGCCGGGCCCGCAGCGCGTCCGCCCCGGTGACGATCTCGACCAGGTGGTCGGCGTCGTGGCGGCGGACCCCGGCCCGGTACTCCTCGGTCAGCTGGGCGACCCGGCGGCGGGCGGACTCCAGGGACTGCTGCTGGCGCAGCAGCTCGTCGCCGAGGGCCACGTCCGGCGGCAGGGGACGCAGCGGCGGGTCGGACTCGGCACCGGCCGGGGCGACCAGGCCGCGGTCGCGCAGCGCGTCCAGCGTCCGGGCGAGCCGGTCGGCCGACCACCCCACCTGGTGCGCCAGCTGGGCCGGCGACGCGGTCGACAGCCGCAGCAGCGTCCGGTACAGGCGCTCCTCGTCCTCGTCCAGACCGAGTATCCGCAGCACCTGCCGCCCACCGCTCGTCGCGTCCACGAGCGGTGATCGTACGGGCGGCCGCCGCGCCGCCCGCGCGGGCTGGCAACTGTCGGGGGCCGCGTCTACTGTCGGGTGCTGTGCTGGAAGAGCTGCGCATCACCGGACTGGGCGTCATCGAGGACACCACGCTGCCCCTGGCCGGCGGGATGAACGTCATCACCGGCGAGACCGGTGCCGGCAAGACGATGGTGGTGACCGGCCTCGGCCTGCTCTTCGGCGGCCGGGCCGACGCCGGGCGGGTCCGGGCCGAGCCGGGCCGGGCGGTGGTCGAGGGGCGCCTGCGCCTCGGTGGCCGCCTCGCCGACACGGTGCACGCCCGCGTCGTCGACGCCGGCGGCGAGCCCGACGAGGACGGCTCTCTGCTGCTGAGCCGCACGGTCACCGTCGAGGGGCGGTCCCGGGCGCACCTGGGCGGCCGGAGCATGCCGGTGTCGATGCTCGGCGAGGTCGGCGAGCAGGTGGTGGCGGTGCACGGCCAGTCCGACCAGCTGCGGTTGTTGCGCCCGGCCGAGCAGCGGGCCGCGCTGGACCGGTTCGCCGGGCCGGAGCACGAGAAGCTGCTCGACGCGCTGCGCGAGGCGTACGGGCGGTGGCGGCACGTGGTCGACGACCTGGCCGACCGGCGGCGCAACGCGCGGGCGCGCAACCAGGAGGCCGATCTGCTGCGGCTGGGGCTGGACGAGATCACCCGGGTCGACCCGCAGCCCGGCGAGGACGACGAGCTGAAGGCCGAGGCGCAGCGGCTGGAGCACGCCGAGGGGCTGCGCACCGCAGCCCAGCTGGCCCACCAGTGCGTCGCCGGTGGGGTGGAGGCCGCCGACGAGACGCCCGACGCCACGGCGCTGCTGGGCACCGCCCGGCGCACGCTGGAGGCGCAGGCCGGCACCGACCCGGCCCTCGGCGAGCTGGCGGTCCGGCTGGAGGAGGCGGCCACCCTGGTCGCCGACGTCTCCGCCGAGCTGTCGGCGTACCTGGCCGCGCTGGACGCCGACCCGGCCCGGTTGCAGGTCATCCACGAGCGGCGGGCCGCGCTGCGGGCGCTGACCCGCAAGTACGCCGACGACGTCGACGGCGTGGTCGCCTGGGCCGAGCGGGCCCGCACCCGCCTGTCCGACCTGGACACCTCCGACGAGCTCCTCGACGAGCTGGACCGCGAGGCGAACCGGCTCGCCGGCGAGGTGGCCGAGCTGGCCGGCCGGGTCTCCACCTCGCGCCAGGAGGCCGCGGTCCGCTTCGCCGAGCAGGTCACCGTCGAGCTGGCCGGGCTGGCCATGCCGCACGCCCGTATCGACGTGGCGGTGGTGCCGCGGCCGGTGGGCCGGGCCGAGCCGGCGCTGACGGTCAACGGCACCGAGGCCGGCATCGGCCCGGACGGCGCCGACGAGGTGGAGTTGCGGCTGCTCGCCCACCCGGGCGCGCCCTCGCTGCCGCTGCAGCGCGGCGCCTCCGGCGGCGAGCTGTCCCGGGTGATGCTCGCCATCGAGGTGGTCTTCGCCGGCTCCGGCGGGCCGCCCACGCTGGTCTTCGACGAGGTGGACGCCGGCGTCGGCGGCCAGGCGGCGGTGGAGATCGGCCGCCGGCTGGCCCGGCTGGCCCGCAGCCACCAGGTGCTGGTGGTCACCCACCTGCCGCAGGTCGCGGCGTTCGCCGACCGGCACCTGGTGGTGGCGAAGGACACCGGGGGAGCGGTCACCACCAGCGGGGTCCGGGTGGTGGAGGACACCGAGCGGGCCCGGGAGCTGGCCCGGATGCTCGCGGGTTTGCCGGATTCCGACCTGGGTATCGCGCATGCGGAGGAACTTCTGGCGGTGGCGGCCAAGGAAAGGCGACCCTGACCGCCGGTATTGTGAGCGCAAGCACACCGGCCTGCGCTCTGGTGTGCTTCCCTGGGTAGGCGGCCCTGCTCAGGCATGTCGCGACAGAAAAGCCTGCCTCACATGCCAGGATGGTCACGATGCGTCTACCCACGTTGCGCCGGACCCGGAACGCGGAACCGGGCTCAGTCCTCGGCACCGCACGCCTCGATCGTCGTACCAAACGGCTGGTCGGCCGGCTCCGCCCCGGTGACATCGCGGTGATCGACCACGTCGACCTGGACCGGGTGGCGGCCGACTCGCTGGTCGCCGTCGGCGTCGCCGCGGTGCTCAACGCCAAGCCGTCGGTCTCCGGGCGCTACCCCAACCTCGGCCCCGAGGTGCTGGTGGGCGCGGGCATCCCGCTCCTGGACGACCTGGGCGAGGGGGTGTTCGAGCGGATCCGCGAGGGCGACACGGTCCGGATCGAGGGCAACACCGTCTACGTCGGCGACGAGCCGGTCGCCCACGGGGACCTGCAGGACGCCGAGACGGTCGCCAAGGCGATGGCCGACGCCCGCGAGGGGCTGTCGGTCCAGCTGGAGGCGTTCGCCGCCAACACCATGGACTACCTGCGGCAGGAACGCGACCTGCTGCTCGACGGGGTGGGCGTACCGGACATCCAGACCCAGGTCCAGGGCCGGCACTGCCTGATCGTGGTGCGCGGCTACGACTACAAGGACGACCTGGACGTGCTGCGCCCGTACATCCGGGAGTTCAAGCCGGTGCTGATCGGGGTGGACGGCGGGGCGGACGCGCTGGTCGAGGCCGGGTACACCCCCGACATGATCATCGGCGACATGGACTCGGTCACCGACGACGTGCTGCGCTGCGGCGCCGAGGTGATCGTGCACGCCTACCCGGACGGGCGGGCGCCCGGCCTGGCCCGGGTCAACGGGCTCGGCGTGCCGGCGATCACCTTCCCCGCCGCCGCCACCAGCGAGGACCTGGCCATGCTGCTGGCCGACGAGAAGGGCGCCTCGCTGCTGGTGGCCGTCGGCACGCACGCCACGCTGGTCGAGTTCCTCGAC
Organism: Micromonospora sp. URMC 105; assembly: GCF_051386295.1. Taxonomy (NCBI): domain Bacteria; kingdom Bacillati; phylum Actinomycetota; class Actinomycetes; order Micromonosporales; family Micromonosporaceae; genus Micromonospora; species Micromonospora sp. URMC 105. The sequence continues at coordinate 15,011 of NZ_JBPQTL010000056.1, forward strand.
AAGGGCCGTGGCGGCATGGCCTCGACCTTCCTCACCCGGCTCAAGGTCGGCGGCAAGCTGGTCGACGCCAAGGGCGTGAGCCGGCTCTACCGGCAGAGCATCTCGGGCTCCTCGCTGCTGCTGCTGGTCCTCTCGGCGGTCGCCGCGATGGCCTCCGCGGTGGCGGTCTCCACCGTCGGGAAGGCGTATTTGGGCGTGGTCTCGGAGTGGTGGGACAATTTCGTGTTCCAGCTCGGCCAGCTCTTCTAGCTCCCCGACCTATCAAGAGGCTGCAAGCGTGATCAACTTCCGGTACCACGTGGTGTCCCTGACCGCGGTCTTCCTGGCGCTGGCCATCGGCCTGGTGGTCGGTACGGCCGCCCTCAACGGCCCGGTGGCGGACTCGCTCAAGGAGAACGTCAACGCGCTGCGCAAGGACAACCAGCAGATGCGCCAGTCGGTCAACAACATGCAGAAGGAGCTGGAGCTCGAAGAGGAGTTCGCGGCCCAGATGGCCCAGGTCGTCCTGCCGGGCAAGCTCACCGGCAAGCGGGTGCTGGTGCTGAGCCTGCCCACCGGCCGGGACCACACCGAGGGCGTGCTGAAGATGCTCGAACTCGCCGGGGCGGACGTGACCGGCCGGGTGGACCTGCAGGACAAGTTCATCAACCCGGACAACAACACCAACCTGATGGAGCTGGCGGTGACGGCCGCCCGGCCCACCGCGCCCGCCTCCGCGCTGCCCGGCAACGGCAACGGGGTGGAGACCTCCAGCGCCCTGCTGGCCAGCGTGCTGCTCGACCGCGCCCAGGGCACCCCCGCCGTCGCCGAGGCCGACCGGCGCGCCGTGCTGAACTCGTACTCCAACGCGGGCTACCTGACCACCGAGGAGAAGGTCACCGGGCCGGCCGAAGCCGTCGTGGTGGTCAGCGGGCAGCCGTACGTGGACAAGGACTCCGCCAAGAAGGACGAGTCGGTGGTGAAGGTCGCCGAGCAGTTCGACCGGACCGGCTCGATCGTGGTGGGCGGCAACGGCTCGGCCGGGGGCAACCTCGTCGGCATCGTCCGGAGCGACCCGGTGCTCGCCCAGACCATCTCCACCGTCGACAACGCCAACACCGTGCAGGGCCAGCTGGTCACCAGCCTCGCCCTGATGCAGCAGCTCACCGAGAAGAAGGCGGGCCAGTACGGCGTCGGCGACAACGCCGGGTCCCTGCTGCCTAGACTGCCCCAGTGAGCGAACGACGTACCTCGGTGAGCGCGAGGAGAGAGCCGGGTCTGCGAGCCCCGCAGTCGCGAACGGAAGGCAGCGCGGTGACCGGAGTCCTCCCGTCCGTCCCGTCCGGCGGCACCGCGTGAGCGGGCTGGGGCGGCTGCTGGCCGCCGCCGTCGGCGTCGCGACCGCCCGGTACGCGCTGCGCGAGATCCGCACCGCGCCGCCCGCCCCGGCGCTGGAGCGGACCAACTTCCGCGGCCACACCGTCACTCTCGCGGCCGGCCCGGCCCTCGCGGTCGGCGCCGCGAGCGCCGGCGCGCTGGGCGCCGACAGCGTCCCCGCCGGCGCGGCGGCGCTGGTGGCCGGCCTCGGCGCCGGGGCGGTCGGGCTCTACGACGACGTGGTGGGCGGGCGGCCCGAGCAGAAGACCGCCAAGGGCTTCGCCGGCCACCTGGCCGCACTGCGCGAGGGCCGGGTCACCGCCGGCATGGTCAAGGTGGTCGGGGTGGGCGCCGCCGGGCTCGGCGCGGCCGCCCTGCTCGCCGCCGACCCCCGGGTCGCCGCGCGCCGGCCGAACCAGGGCCCCCTGACCCGCGCGGTCGACGTGCTGCTCGGCGCCGGGGTGGTGGCCGGCACCGCCAACCTGCTCAACCTGCTCGACCTGCGCCCCGGCCGGGCGTTGAAGTACGGCCTGCTGCTCGGCGCCCCGCTGGCCCGCGGCCCGCACGGCGGCATCGCCGCGGGCGCGGTGGGCGCGGCGGGCGGGCTGCTCGGCGACGACCTGGACGAACAGGTGATGATCGGCGACAGCGGCGCCAACTCCCTCGGGGCGGTGCTCGGCGTGGCGCTGGCCGCCCGTACCGGGCCGGTCGGCCGGGCCGGGATCCTGGCCGTGCTCGCCGGGCTCACCGCCGCCAGCGAGAAGGTCAGCTTCACGGCTGTCATCCAGCGTACCCCCGGCCTGCGCGAACTCGACGCCCTGGGCCGGCGATCCGACTGACGTGACCACACCGGCACCCCTCGCCGGCGCCGGCCGTGTGGCCGGAGCGGCTGCCCTCATCGCCGTCCTCACCGTGGTCAGCCGCCTGGCCGGCTTCGGTCGTACCGCCGTGTTCACCTGGACGCTGGGCCCGACCGACCTCGGCGGCGCGTACGTGGTGGCGAACGCCGTACCGAACTTCATCTTCGAGATCGTCGCCGGCGGGGCGCTGGCCAGCCTGGTCGTACCGCTGCTGGCCGGCGCGGCTGCCGCCGGTGACCGGCGGGCGGTCGCCGCCACCACCGGGGCGCTGCTCACCTGGACGGTCACCCTGCTGGTGCCGCTGGCCGTGCTGGTGGCGCTGGCCGCCGGGCCCATCGTCGGCCTGCTCGGCGACGGCCTGAGCGTCGCCCAGCAGCACAGCGGCGAGCGGATGCTTCGGCTGTTCGCGCCGCAGTTGCCGCTCTACGGCGTGGGTATCGTGCTCACCGGCGTGCTCCAGGCGCACCGGCGGTTCGCCTGGCCGGTGATCGCTCCGCTGCTCAGCAGCGTCACGGTGATCACGGTCTACCTCGCCTTCACCGCCGTCGAGGGGCGGTTCGCCACCGTCGCCCGGGTCACCGGCGCGGGGGAGCTGATCCTGGCCGGCGGGACCACCGTCGGGGTGGTGGTGCTGTCGCTGTCGCTGCTGGTCCCGCTGCGCCGGCTCGGCCTGCGGCTGCGCCCCGGGTACGGCTTCCCGGCCGACGCCCGGGCCCGGGTCGGCGGCCTGGCGGTGGCCGGCGCGGTGACCGTCACCACCCAGCAGATCGCGTTGATCGTCAGCCTCAACCAGGTCACCTACGGCGCGGCGACCAACCCCGGCGTCTACTACCTCGCCCAGACCGTGTACCTGCTGCCCTGGGCGGTGCTCGCGGTGCCGCTGGCCGTCGCGGCGTACCCGACGCTGGCCGCGGCCCGGGCCGCCGGCGACGAGGACGCCTACCGGCGGACCCTCGCCCCCGCCGTGCGCGGCGTGCTGATCTTCAGCAGCCTCGGCGCCGCCGCCCTGGTGGGCGTGGCGACGCCCATCGGGTACTTCTTCTTCCCGGCGCAGACCGCGCCGGCCGCCGCCGCGGCGGTCGCCGGCTTCGCGCCCGGGCTGCTCGGGTACGGCCTCTTCGCGGTGCTCACCCGCGCCCTCTACGCCCGGGGCGAGACCCGGACCGCCACCTGGGCCACCGCGCTCGGCTGGCTGTCGGTGCCCGCCGCCGTGCTGCTGCTCGCTGCGGCCCTGCCGCTGCGGGACCGGGTGCCGGCGGTGACCCTGGCCAACTCGCTGGGGATGCTGCTCCTCGGCGGCCTGCTGCTGGCCGTGGTGGCCCGCTCCGCCGGCCGGGCGGCCCTGTCCGGCGCGGGTCGGGCGGCCACCGCCGGCGTGCTCGCCGCCGCGCTTGCCGCGCCCGCCGGAGCGCTCACCTCCCGCTGGCTCGCCGACGTGACCGACGGCACCCCGACGAAACCGGAGGCGCTCGCTCAGGGCATGCTGTCCGGGGCCGTGGTGGCGGTGGTGTTCCTCGGCGTGGCCTACCTGGCGGACCGGCAGGACGTCCGGCCGCTGCTCGCCCGGGTGGGCCGGCTGGCCGCGCGACGGCGCGCCTCGGCGCCCGGTCCGGCGCAGGAGGGCAGCCCCCCGGAACGGGGCGACGGGAAGGAGACGGTGTCCCGGTGAGCGCGAGGAGTGAGCCGGGTCTGCGAGCCCCGCAGTCGCGAACGGAAGATGTCGCGGTGAGCGCGAGGAGTGAGCCGGGTCTGCGAGCCCCGCAGTCGCGAACGGAAGGTGAGCACCGATGACCGACGGGACCTCGGCGCCCGGCCGGCAGGGCACGGTCGTCCTGCTGCTGGCCTCCAGCACCGGCGGGGTCGGGCAGCACGTGCGCTCGGTGGCCCGCGGCCTGACCGAGGCCGGCGTGTCCGTGCTGGTGTGCGGGCCCGCCGCCACCCAGGACCAGTTCGACTTCACCGCCGTCGGCGCCCGCTTCGCCCCGGTGGAGATCCCGGCCAGCCCCACCCCGGCCGACGCGCGGGCGGTGACCGCGCTGCGCGGGGTGCTGGCCGCCGAGACCGTGCGGGTCGTGCACGCGCACGGGCTGCGCGCCGGTCTGGTGGCCGCGCTCGCCCGGCCGGCCGCGCCGCTCGTGGTCACCTGGCACAACGCGGTGCTCGCCGGAGGGGTGCGCGGGCACCTGTCCCGGCTGGTCGAGCGCGTGGTCGCCCGGTCCGCCCGGGTCGCCCTCGGCGCCTCGGCGGACCTGGTCGAGCGGGCCGCCGCGCTGGGCGCCACCGACGCCCGGCTCGCCCCGGTCGCCGCACCCACCCTGCCCGCTCCGCGCCGGCGCCGCGCCGCCGTCCGCGCCGAGTTCGGCGTCGGACCGGGCCAGCCGCTGCTGCTCTCCGTCGGCCGGCTGCACCCGCAGAAGCGGTACGACGTGCTGGTCGACGCGGCGGCCCGGTGGCGTACCCGGACTCCGCCACCGGCCGTCGTCATCGCCGGCAGCGGTCCGGCGTACCTGCAACTGGCCGCCCGGATCTCCGCGGCCCGGGCACCGGTGACGCTGCTCGGGCACCGCACCGACGTGGCGGACCTGCTCGCCGGGGCCGACCTGGCGGTGGTCACCAGCGACTGGGAGGCCCGGCAGCTGTTCGCGCAGGAGGCGCTGCGCGCGGGCGTACCGCTGGTGGCGACCGCCGTGGGCGGGCTGCCGGAGCTGGTCGGCGACGCCGCGGTGCTGGTGCCCCCGGGCGACGTCGACGCGGTCGACGCGGCGGTGCGGGCGCTGCTGGACGACGAGAGCCTCCGCGCCGACTTGGCCCGCCGCGCCGTCGCCCGCGCCGCGACCTGGCCCACCGAGGAGGACACCGTCGCCGCGCTGCTCGACCTCTACGCCCAGCTGGACCCCGACCCCGCCGGGCCGGCCGCCCCGGGCGCGGACACCCCCTCGACGGGACGCCGCTGATGCTGCGCAGACTGACCCCGGTCCTGCTCACCCTGCTCGTGGTGGTGCTCGGCGTGACCGCGCTGGCGGCCCGCCCGGAGACCGGCGCGCCCCGGCGCACCGCCGACTTCGTGGTGCTCGCCGGCGTGGCCGGGCTGCGCTGGGACGACGTCGACCCGCAGACCACCCCGACCCTGTGGCGGATGGCCGAGCAGGGCTCGATCGGCTCGCTCTCCACCCGCTCGGCGCACCGCCCCACCTGCCCGGTCGACGGATGGCTCACCCTCGGCGCGGGCAGCTACGCGGCCTGGAACGGCAGCCGGCAGCAGGGCGGCTGCCCGTCGGTCGGCGTGACGATCGAGCAGCCGGACCGGATCGGCGCGAACCTGCCCGACCAGGAGCGCGTGGTCCAGCACAACCAGGAACGGCTGCCCTGGGGGGCGGTGCCCGGCTCGCTGTCCGAGTCGGTGCGCTGCTCGGTGGCGATCGGGCCCGGCGCGGCGGTGGCCGCCGCCCGGCCCTTCGGCCGGGTCGACCGGTACGCCCCGAAGCTGCCCGACGATCCGGCCGGCCTGCTCGGCTCCTGCGTGCTGAGCATCGTCGACCTGGGCACGATCGCCGGCGACGACCCGGCGACCCGCAAGGCCGAGGCCCGCCGGGTCGACGCCGCGCTGGCGACGGTGCTCGCCGCCCGGCCGCTCCGCTCGTTGGTGATGGTGGCCGGGGTCTCCGACACCGAGACGCCGTCGCGGCTGCACGTGGCGGTGGCCGACGGTCCGGGCTGGGAGGGTGGCCTGCTCACCTCGGCCAGCACCGGCCGCGAGGGTTACCTGCAACTGGTCGACCTGGCCCCGACCGCGCTCGCCGCGCTCGGCCGGCCGATGCCCGAGCGGCTCTTCCTCGGCCGGCCGGCGATCCGCGTCGACGGCCGCCCGGACGACCTGGCCGCGGCGATCGCCGCCCCGGCCGACGCCGACCGGGAGGCCGGGGCCCAGCGGACGGTGGCCGGCTGGTTCTTCGCCCTGCTCGCCCTGGCGCAGGTGGCGCTCTTCGTGACCGTGCTGCCGCTGCTGCGCCGGGCCCGCCGGCTCGCCGGCCCGCACAGCCCGCCGCCGGTCTCCCGCCGGGTGGTGGCGACCGTGGAGCTGCTGCTCATCGCCGCCGCGCTGGCGGTGCCGGCCGCGCTGCTGGCCGACGCGGTGCCCTGGTGGCGGGTGGACCACGCCGGCTGGTGGTTCGCGCTGGTGACCGCGGCGCTGGTCGTGGCGGCCACCGCCCTGGTGCGCTTCGCCCCCGGCCACGACCGCACCCTCGGCCCGCTCGGCGCGGTCGCCGGGCTGGCCACCCTGGTCGTCGGCGCGGACGTGCTCAGCGGGGCCCGGCTGCAGCTCAACGGGGTGGTCGGCTACTCGGCGCTGGAGGGCGGCCGGTTCTCCGGGCTGGGCACGGTCGGCCTCGGGGTGTTCCTGGCCGGCGCGCTGCTCAGCGCCGGCTGGCTCGCCCAGCGGTTCCGCCGGGCGTGGCGGCCCATGGTGGTGGTGACGGTCGGCGGCGCGGCCGTCGTGGTGGTCGGCAGCCCGTACCTCGGCGCGGACCCGATCGGCGCGGTCGCGCTGACCGCCGGGGTGGCGGTGGCCGCCGCGATCAGCACCGGCGGCTGGCTCACCGTCAGCCGGCTGGTCTGGGCCGCGATGGCCGGGCTGGCGCTGACCATCGGGTATGCCGTGGTGGACGTGCGCCGGCCGGCGGAGGAGCGGGGCAGCCTCGGCCGGTTCCTCGCCGCCCTCGGCGACGGCACCGGCGGGTTGACGGTGCACCGGGCCAGCACCGCGAACTTCGAGACGCTGGTGAACAGCCCGCTGACCGTGCTGGCCGTGGTCGGCGCCCTGCTGGTCTGGTTCGCGCTGCTCCAGCCCTGGGGTGGGCTGATGCGGCTCTTCGGCATCTACCCGGCGATCCGGGCGGCGATGGCCGGCACCGCCGTGGCGGCCGTGATCGGCGGGCTGCTGGGCGGGTCGGCCCTGGACGTGGCCGGGGCGGCCGGCGCGCTGGTGGTGCCGATGGCGGCGCTCGCCTCGCTGCGGGTCCTTGATCACTCCACCGACCGCACCCAGCCGGGCGCCGGCCGGCAGCGCGGTGACGGGCCGTCCGGCCCGCCCGCCGGGGACGCGCCGGACGGCGGGCCGGGCGGGGGTGCCACCACCACGGCCGAGGAGGGCCTGCGGGCCGACCGCGCGGAGGCTGACGGCCGGCGTACCGGGGATGCCGACGCGACCGGCGGCGGGGCGCCCACCGCGGTCGAGGGCACTCCCGGCGGCCGGAACCCGGAGCCCGGCGACACCACGACCGATACCGACACCACGACCGACACCGACACCGTCGGCGGCAGCGACACCGTCGGCGGCAGCGACACCGTCGGCGGCAGCGACGACGGGGGCGGCGAGGACGGCGACGGCGGGGCGCGGCCCGCGGACGAGCGGGCGGCGGGGACCGACCGCCCCGGCGTACCGGCCGCGCGGACCCCGGAGTCGCCCGTCGCGACATCGACCGAGGTCGCGACGGGGTGAGCCGTGGCGGCCTTCGGAGCCGGTCGGGGCGGGTGCGACGCCCGCACCCGGTCGGGGAGGTGTTACCGTGGAATCCCGTGGATCGCGTGATCACTTTGCTGATCGGCACGGCGGTTCGCACGACCGCTACGGACGACACGGGAGCAGGCCTTGGCCCCTTCAGCACGGACGACCAGGCACATTTTCGTCACCGGGGGCGTCGCCTCCTCGCTGGGTAAGGGCCTCACCGCCTCCAGCCTCGGCAATCTGCTCACCGCGCGTGGGTTGCGCGTGGTGATGCAGAAGCTCGACCCGTACCTCAACGTGGACCCCGGGACGATGAACCCGTTCCAGCACGGCGAGGTCTTCATCACCGAGGACGGTGCCGAAACCGACCTCGACGTCGGGCACTACGAGCGCTTCCTCGACCGGGACCTGTCCGGCAAGGCGAACGTCACCACCGGCCAGATCTACTCGGACGTGATCGCCAAGGAGCGGCGTGGCGAGTACCTGGGCGACACCGTCCAGGTGATCCCGCACATCACCAACGAGATCAAGTCGCGCATCGTCGGCATGGCCGACCCGGACGGCGACGGCCAGATCCCGGACGTGGTGATCACCGAGGTCGGCGGCACGGTCGGCGACATCGAGTCGCTGCCCTTCCTGGAGGCGATCCGGCAGGTCCGCCACGACCTCGGCCGGGACAACTGCTTCTACCTGCACGTTTCGCTGGTGCCGTACCTGGCGCCCTCGGGGGAGCTGAAGACCAAGCCGACCCAGCACTCGGTGGCCCAGCTGCGCAACATCGGCATCCAGCCCGACGCCATCGTGCTGCGCTGCGACCGGGAGATCCCGGAGAAGCTCAAGGAGAAGCTCTCGCTCTACTGCGACGTGGACCGCGAGGCGGTCGTCGCCGCCCCGGACGCGCCGAGCATCTACGACATCCCGAAGGTGCTGCACCGCGAGGGCCTCGACGCGTACGTGGTGCGCCGGCTCGGCCTCTCCTTCCGGGACGTGGACTGGGCCAGCTGGGACGACCTGCTGGACCGGGTGCACCAGCCGCACCACACGGTGACCGTCGCGGTGGTCGGCAAGTACGTCGACCTACCCGACGCGTACCTGTCGGTGAGCGAGGCGATCCGGGCCGCCGGCTTCGGCCACCGGGCCCGGGTGCAGCTGCGCTGGGTGCCCAGCGACGACTGCGTCACCCCGGCCGGCGCGGCGGCCGCCCTGGCCGGCGCGGACGGCATCGTCATCCCGGGCGGCTTCGGCGTGCGCGGCATCGAGGGCAAGATCGGCACCGCCCGGTACGCCCGGGAGAACGGCATCCCGCTGCTCGGCCTCTGCCTCGGCCTGCAGTGCATGACCATCGAGGTGGCCCGCCACCTGGCCGGGCTGGACGGGGCCAACTCGCTGGAGTTCGACGAGGACGCCAAGCACCCGGTCATCGCCACGATGGCCGACCAGGAGGACATCGTCGCCGGCAAGGGCGACCTGGGCGGCACCATGCGGCTCGGGGCGTACCCGGCGGCGCTGACCGAGGGGTCGCTGGTCGCGGAGGCGTACGGCAGCACCGAGGTCAGCGAGCGGCACCGGCACCGGTACGAGGTGAACAACGCCTACCGGGACCAGCTCACCAAGGCGGGCCTGCACATCTCCGGTACCTCGCCGGACGGCCGGCTGGTCGAGTTCATCGAGCTGGACCGGAGCCTGCACCCGTTCTTCGTGGCCACCCAGGCGCACCCGGAGGTCAAGAGCCGCCCGACCCGCCCGCACCCGCTGTTCGCAGCGTTCGTGAAGGCGGCCGTGGCGTACTCGGAGGCCGACCAGCTGCCGGTGGACCTGGACGCGGTGGCGGAGGCCCCGAGCCCGAAGAAGGCCTCCCGCAACGGCGCCACCGCGAAGGCGGCGTCCGCCTCGTGAGCGCCGTCGAGCACCGCTACGAGCTGCGCGACCGCCAGGAGCGCTTCCGTGGCCGGATCTTCTCAGTGGTCACCGACGAGGTGACCATGCCCGGCGGCGACACCGCGAAGCGGGACTACGTCCGGCACGTCGGCGCGGTCGCCGTGGTGGCCCTGGACGACGCCGGTCAGGTGGTGCTCGTCCGGCAGTACCGGCAGCCGGTGGGACGGCACCTGTGGGAGCTGCCCGCCGGGCTGATGGACGTCGACGGCGAGCAGTTGCCGGCGGCGGCCGCCCGGGAGCTGGCCGAGGAGGCGGACCTGACCGCCGGCACGCTCGACCTGCTGGTCGACGTGCACACCTCGCCGGGCTTCTCCGACGAGGTGGTCCGGGTGTTCCTCGCCCGCGACCTCGCCGACGTGCCGGCCGACGAGCGGCACGAGCGCCGCGAGGAGGAGGCCGACATCCAGATCGTCCGGCTCGACCTGGACGAGGCGGTCGGCATGGTGCTGGCCGGGGAGATCACCAACGGGCCGTGCGTGGCCGGGCTGCTCGCCGCCGCCCGGGCCCGCGACACCGGCTGGTCGGTGCTGCGCCGGGCCGACGCCCCGCTGCCCCGCTAGATCGGGTACGCCCCGAAGGGGCGCGCGGTTCGCCGCGCGGCCCTTCCGCGTACCTGGCCTGGCTCGTCCCGCCCCGGCTCGCGCTTTGCGGCGCGTCGGGGTGTCCTGTCGTCGGGACGCCCCGACACGCCGCAATCGGGGCCGAGCGCCGGGCCGAGTGACCGGGGCCGAGCAGCCGGGACCGAGTGCGGCGGGGTGGACACGCGGCGTGTCGCCTGCGGCTTCCGCCCGGCGGTGCTGGTCGTGCGGTGCGACGATGAGGGCGAACGCCGAGCAGGGGAGCGGCCGTGCGCCTGACACATCGTCAGGCGCATCGGGCACCGGATGTCACTGTGCTGGGTCCCGGAGGGTGCTCCCGCGCCTAGACTGCCGCCGGCGGGACCGGTCGACCGCGCCGGCAAAGGGGCCGTCGCGGGGCCGAGCAGTCGGGGGTGAGCTGCCCCGAAGAGAGGTGTCTGCATCGTGAAGGTCGGAATCCCACGCGAGGTCAAGAACCACGAGTACCGCGTGGCGATCACGCCGGCGGGCGTCAACGAGTTCACCCGCCACGGGCACGAGGTCTTCGTCGAGTCCGGTGCCGGCATCGGCTCCAGCATCACCGACGACGAGTTCGCCGCCGCGGGCGCCAAGATCCTGCCCACCGCCGACGGGGTGTGGGACACCGCCGAGCTGGTGCTCAAGGTCAAGGAGCCGATCGCCGAGGAGTACCACCGGATGCACGAGGGGCAGGTGCTCTTCACCTACCTGCACCTGGCCGCCTCGAAGGAGTGCACCGACGCGCTCATCGACCGGAAGGTCACCGGCATCGCGTACGAGACCGTCGAGCTGCCCGACCGGTCGCTGCCGCTGCTCGCCCCGATGTCCGAGGTGGCCGGCCGGCTCGCCCCGCAGGTGGGCGCCTTCTACATGATGCGCACCGGCGGTGGCCGGGGCGTGCTGCCCGGCGGCGTCTCCGGCGTGTACGCGGCGAAGACCGTGGTCATCGGCGCCGGTGTCTCCGGCCTGAACGCCGCCGCCATCGCGCTGGGCCTGCAGTCCGAGGTGCTGCTGCTGGACAAGAACGTCGCCCGGCTGCGCCAGGCCGACGCCATCTACCGGGGCCACCTGCAGACCGTCGCCTCCAACGCGTACGAGATCGAGCGGGCGGTGCTCGACGCCGACCTGGTCATCGGCGCGGTGCTGGTGCCGGGCGCGAAGGCGCCGAAGCTCATCTCCAACGAGCTGGTCTCCCGGATGAAGCCCGGCAGCGTGCTCGTCGACATCGCCATCGACCAGGGCGGGTGCTTCGAGGACTCGCGGCCCACCACGCACGCCGACCCGGTCTACAAGGTGCACGACTCGATCTTCTACTGCGTGGCGAACATGCCCGGCGCGGTGCCGAACACCAGCACCTACGCGCTGACCAACGTCACCCTGCCGTACGCGCTGGAGCTGGCCAACCAGGGCTGGCGCGAGGCGCTGCGCCGCGACCCGGCCCTGGCGCTGGGCCTGAACACCCACGCCGGCCAGGTCACCTACGGCCCGGTCGCCGAGGCGCACGGCATGTCGACGCTGCCGCTGGCCGAGGTGCTGGCCTGACCGCTGCACCGGACACCGCCGGCGCGGGCGGACAGCCCGCGCCGGCGCTGCGCCGTGCCGTCCGCGGCTACCTCGACCACCTGACCGTCGAGCGCGGGCTGTCGGCGAACACCCTCTCGTCGTACCGGCGGGATCTGGAGCGGTACCTGGACACCCTGGCGGCGGCCGGGGTGAGCGACCTCGCCGCCGTCGGACCGGGGCAGGTCGAGGCGCACCTGGCCCGGCTGCGGGCCGGCGACGACGGCCAGCCGCCGCTGGCGGTCTCCTCGGCGGCGCGGGCGGCCTCCGCGGTGCGCGGGCTGCACCGCTTCGCGCTGCGCGAGGGGCTGGCCGGCACCGACCCCAGCCGCGACGTCCGGCCGCCCACGCCGCCGCGCCGGCTGCCCCGGGCGCTGCCGGTCGACGCCGTGGTCCGGCTGCTGGAGACGGCCGGGCCGGTGACGGCCGCCGGCGACGGCGCGGCCCTCGCGCTGCGCGACCGGGCACTGCTGGAATTCCTGTACGGCACCGGCGCGCGGATCTCCGAGGCGGTCGGCGCCGCGGTGGACGACCTCGACGTCGACGAGGGCACCGCGCTGCTGCGGGGCAAGGGCGGGCGGACCCGCCTGGTCCCGATCGGCGGGTACGCCGTCGAGGCGCTGCGCGCCTGGCTGGTGCGGGCCCGGCCCGGGCTGGTCGCCGCCGGCCGGGGCACCCCGGCGGTCTTCGTCAACGCCCGGGGCGGCGCGCTGACCCGGCAGGGCGCCTGGACGATCCTGCGCCGCGCCGCCGAGCGCGCCGGGCTGCCCGTGGACGGGCCGCACGCCGTCTCCCCGCACACCCTGCGCCACTCGTACGCGACCCACCTGCTCGACGGCGGTGCGGACGTGCGGGTGGTGCAGGAACTGCTCGGCCACGCCTCGGTCACCACCACCCAGGTGTACACGTTGGTCACCGTGGAGCGGCTGCGCGAGGTGTACGCGACCGCACACCCCCGCGCCCGCGGCTGACCGGGCCGCCCACCCGGACCGGGCGGGACGGCCGACACGCCGGACCGGTACCGAACGCGCTGCTGGTCGGTGGCGTACAGTCGGCATCGGCGCGGACCTCCTGGGGCGACATCCGGGGTGCGCAGCGGCGCCGCGCAGGACGTCGGACGGCTCCGACGCCGGTGGTCGTCGGGAGGGGGCAACGAGGACATGGCTGGCAACGGTGATCGTGCCGACGCCTGGACGTCGGAGCTCCGCGAGCAGCAGGCGTCGCTCGGCGCGGACCTGGGTCCGGCGGACCCGGCCGCCTACACGATGCGCAAGCCGATCCCGGAACCGATGCCGACCGACCGGCACGGGCCGGCGCGCATCATCGCGATGGCCAACCAGAAGGGTGGCGTCGGGAAGACGACCACCACCATCAACCTCGGTGCGGCGCTCGCCGAGTACGGCCGCAAGGTGCTGCTGGTCGACTTCGACCCGCAGGGCGCCCTCTCGGTCGGGCTGGGCGTCAACCCGCACAACCTCGACCTGTCGGTCTACAACCTGCTCATGCAGGACGATGTCACCGCCGAGGACGTCCTGATCAAGACCGACGTCGCCGGGCTGCACCTGCTGCCCGCCAACATCGACCTCTCCGCGGCCGAGATCCAGCTGGTCAACGAGGTCGCCCGGGAGATGGCCCTGGCCCGGGTGCTGCGGTCGGTGCGCAAGGAGTACGACTACATCCTGATCGACTGCCAGCCCTCGCTGGGCCTGCTGGCGATCAACGCGCTCACCGTCGCACACGGCGTGCTCATCCCGCTGGAGTGCGAGTTCTTCAGCCTGCGCGGGGTGGCGCTGCTGCTGGACACCATCGACAAGGTGCGCGAGCGGCTCAACTTCGACCTGGAGCTCGAGGGCATCCTCGCCACCATGTACGACAGCCGCACGACCCACTGCCGTCAGGTGCTGCAACGGGTGGTCGAGGCGTTCGGCGACAAGGTTTACCAGACCGTCATCACCAAGACCGTGAAGTTCCCCGAGTCCACGGTGGCCGGTGCGCCGATCACCTCCCTCGACCCGGCCTCCTCCGGGGCACGCAACTACCGGCAGCTGGCCCGTGAGGTGATCGCCGCCCAGGCGGACCGGTAGCTCGCGGTGCACCTTCCCGCCGGTCGGCCCGGGGTGTGGACTACGGTCGTCCGGTGACCGCCCCACCCCTGGACCCGCCGACGACCCCGGAGCAGCCCCCCGTGCTGGCCGCCGAGGCCGCCGCCGAGGTGGCCACGGACGCGGCCGGGGTGCCGCAGGCCGGGGAGAGCGCCGGGTTCACCGTCCGGCTGGCGAACTTCACCGGCCCCTTCGACCTGCTGCTGCAACTGATCGGCAAGCACAAGCTCGACGTCACCGAGGTGGCCCTGCACCAGGTCACCGACGAGTTCATCGCCTACATCCGGGCGATGGGCGACCAGTGGGACCTGGACGAGGCGAGCGAGTTCCTGCTCATCGCGGCCACCCTGCTCGACCTGAAGGCGGCCCGGCTGCTGCCCGCCGCCGAGGTCGAGGACGAGGAGGACCTGGCCCTGCTGGAGGCGCGGGACCTGCTCTTCGCCCGGCTGTTGCAGTACAAGGCGTACAAGGAGGCGGCGGCGCACATCGCCGAGCTGGAGGCGGTCGGCGGCCGGCGCTACCCGCGGGCGGTCACCCTGGAGCCCCGGTACGCCGAGGCGCTGCCCGACCTGGTCCTCGGCATCGGCCCGGAGCGGCTGCTCAAGCTCGCGATCCGGGCGATGACCCCGAAGCCGACGCCCGAGGTCTCCATCGCGCACGTGCACATGGTGCGGGTCAGCGTCCGGGAACACGCGGCGATCCTCACCGAGCGGCTGCGCCGCGCCGGGACCGCCACCTTCTCGCTGCTCTGCGCCGACTGCGAGATCACCCTGGAGGTGGTGGCCCGCTTCCTGGCGCTGCTGGAGCTGTACCGGGAGGGGCTGGTCTCCTTCGTGCAGGACCAGGCGCTGGAGGAGCTGACGGTGCGCTGGACCGGCCCCGCCGACGGCGACACCGAGCTGCACATCGACGAGTACGCCGGCTCGCCCGAAGCGGCGGCACCCGACGATGCTGCGGCGGGCGCGCCGGCCGAGCCGGCGGGCGGGAACACCACGGGTACGACGGAGGAGCGAGCGGGATGAGCGACGAGGAGCGCCGGGACTCCCTGGCCGACCAGGCGGCCGCCTGGATCCCACCCTGGGAACGCCCCACCCCGCCCCGCGACGAGCCCGCCGAGGCGTCCGACGAGCCCCTCGCCGAGGCGTGCGAGCCGGCCGCCGAGCTCACCGAGGCGCCCGTACCGGCGGGCGACACCGAGCCGACTGCCGTGCCGGCGGCTCCGGAGGACGCCGAGGCGACCGCTGCTCCCGCGCCGGCGGGTGGCGCCGACGAGCCGGCGGGGGAGGGCGCGGCGGCCGGCGTACCCCGGAAGCAACCGGCACCCCGGCGGCGGGCGACCCCCGCGCCGGAGCCGGCGCGGATGCTGGACGACGCGGAGCTGCGCGGCGCGCTGGAGGCCATCCTGCTGGTGGTGGACGAGCCGGTCAGCGAGCTGGTCCTGGCCCAGGTGCTGGAGCAGCCCGCCGAGCGGGTCGGGCCGATGCTGGACGAGATCGCGGCCGGTTACACCGCCGCCGGGCACGGCTTCGAGCTGCGCCGGGCGGCCGGTGGCTGGCGTCTCTACACCCGCCCGGAGTACGCCACCTACGTGGAACGATTCGTCCTGGACGGGCAGTCGGTCCGGCTGACCCAGGCCGCGCTGGAGACCCTCGCGGTGATCGCCTACAAGCAGCCGGTCACCCGTTCGCGGATCTCGGCCATCCGGGGTGTCAACTGCGACGGGGTCATCCGTACGCTGGTGTCCCGCGGGCTGGTCGAGGAGTGCGGCACCGAACCGGACAGCGGGGCGTTCCTCTACCGGACCACCACGATGTTCCTGGAGAAGCTGGGGCTGAACTCGGTGGACGACCTCCCGCCGCTCGCCCCGTTCCTCCCCGACGACGTAGAAGAGCTTGCTGATGCCACGCGATGACCGCACCCCCCGACCCGACGCGCCCACCTACGAGGGGGCCGAGCGCCTGCAGAAGGTGCTCGCCGCCGCCGGCGTCGGCTCCCGGCGCGCCTGCGAGGACCTGATCTTCCGCCGTCGGGTCACCGTCAACGGCCGGGTCGCCCAGCTCGGCGACAAGGTCGACCCGACCCACGACGTCATCCACGTCGACGGCGAGCGCCTGCAGGCCGACAACCGGCTGGTGTACCTGGCCATGAACAAGCCGCGCGGGGTGGTTTCCACCATGGCGGACGAAAAGGGACGCACCGCGCTCAACGACTTCATCGGCAACCGGGTCGAGCAGCGGGTCTACCACGTCGGGCGGCTCGACGCCGACAGCGAGGGCCTGCTGCTGCTCACCAACGACGGCAACCTCGCCCACAAGCTCATGCACCCGTCGTACGAGGTGCTGAAGACCTACCTGTGCGAGGTGGCCGGGCCGATCCCGCGCAACCTGGGCAAGCGGCTGATGGCCGGGGTCGAGCTGGAGGACGGCCCGGTGAAGGTCGACTCGTTCAAGGTGGTCGACACCCTGGGCAAGACCGCCCAGGTGGAACTCTCCCTGCACGAGGGGCGCAAGCACATCGTCCGGCGGCTGCTCGCCGAGGTCGGGCACCCGGTGTCGCGGCTGGTGCGTACCGCGATCGGGCCGATCCGGCTGGGCGACCTGCGCGCCGGACGGACCCGGCGGCTGACCAACGCCGAGGTCGCGGCCCTGTTCAAGGCCGTGGGTGACTGACCCCCCGCGATCGGGGTAGGGCTGCCGGTAGGCTTCGTCGCGGCCGGCGGGCCGGCGGGGTGGCGCGGGTCGCCCCCGGCGGCGTCTCGCGCCGCCGCCCGCGAGGCGCGGGCATGATTGACGATGGACAACCGCTCAACGGCGCCGGAGACACCGGTGACCCGCGAGGTACGGGCTGAGGAGGACGACGGTGGAGGAAAACGTACGGGCCGGGCGCTGCGTGGTCGCTGTGGACGGGCCGTCCGGTACGGGTAAGTCCACCGTCTCGCGGCGGCTCGCCGTCAGCCTCGGTGCCCGCTACCTCGACACGGGGGCCATGTACCGGGCGATCACCTGGGCCGTGCTGCGCTCCGGGGTCGACCTGACCGACGTGGAGTCGGTGGCCAAGGTCGCCCGCGAGGTCGACCTGCGCATCGGCACCGACCCGAAGGGGTACGGGGTGACCGCCGACGGCGTGAACGTCGACCGGGAGATCCGTGGCCCGGAGGTGACCGGGGCGGTCTCCGCCGTGGCCGCCGTGGCGGCGGTGCGCGAGCTGCTGGTCGCCCGGCAGCGTCAGATGATCGCCAACGCCGGCCGGATCGTGGTCGAGGGCCGCGACATCGGCTCGGTGGTGGCGCCCGACGCCGACCTGAAGGTCTACCTGACCGCCTCGGAGACGGCCCGCGCCCAGCGGCGCAGCGCCGAGGACGCGGCCGACGTGGCGGCGACCGCCGCCGACCTGGCCCGGCGGGACCGGCTCGACTCGACCCGCAAGGTCAACCCCCTCCAGCAGTCTCCGGACGCGGTCGAGGTGGACACCACCGAGCTGAGCATCGACGGAGTCGTCGCCCGGCTGCGCGACCTGCTCACCGAGCGGGGCGTGGCATGAGCGAGCGGAGCGAGCGAATCATTC
This sequence comes from Micromonospora sp. URMC 105, assembly GCF_051386295.1. Taxonomy (NCBI): domain Bacteria; kingdom Bacillati; phylum Actinomycetota; class Actinomycetes; order Micromonosporales; family Micromonosporaceae; genus Micromonospora; species Micromonospora sp. URMC 105. The sequence continues at coordinate 32,493 of NZ_JBPQTL010000056.1, forward strand.
GGCACAGTGCGGCGCAGTCTCGTGCTGCCGGCGAGCGAAGCGAGGCTGCAGCATGAGCGAGGACAACGGCGGTTGGGTCGAGCTGCGGGAGCCGGACCTCGACGTCGAGGAGCCGTCCGGCCCGCAGCCGGTGGTGGCCGTGGTCGGCCGCCCCAACGTGGGCAAGTCGACGCTGGTCAACCGGATCATCGGCCGCCGCCAGGCGGTCGTCGAGGACGTCCCCGGGGTCACCCGGGACCGGGTGCCCTACGACGCGCAGTGGAACGGCCGGGCGTTCACCGTGGTGGACACCGGTGGCTGGGAGCCGGACGCGAAGGACCGGGCCGCGGCGATCGCCGCGCAGGCCGAGACGGCCGTGGCCACCGCCGACGTGGTGGTCTTCGTGGTCGACGCGATGGTCGGTTCGACCGACGTGGACGAGGCCGCGGTGAAGATGCTGCGGCGCAGCGCCAAGCCGGTCATCCTGGTGGCGAACAAGACCGACAACACCGCCATCGAGATGGAGGCGACCTCGCTCTGGTCGCTCGGCCTCGGTGAGCCGTACCCGGTCTCCGCGCTGCACGGCCGGGGCTCCGGCGAACTGCTCGACGCCATCCTGGACGCTCTGCCCGAGGCGCCGAAGATCGTCGAGAACCGGCCCCGCGGCCCGCGCCGGGTCGCGCTGGTCGGCCGCCCCAACGTGGGCAAGTCCAGCCTGCTCAACCGGTTCTCCGGCGAGGAGCGGGCCGTGGTCGACTCGGTCGCCGGCACCACCGTCGACCCGGTCGACAGCCTGGTGGAGATCGGTGGCGAGACCTGGCAGCTGGTGGACACCGCCGGGCTGCGCAAGCGGGTCGGCAAGGCCAGCGGCACCGAGTACTACGCCAGCCTGCGGACCTCCTCGGCCATCGAGGCGGCCGAGGTCGCGGTGGTGCTGCTCGACGCCAGCGAGCCGATCAGCGAGCAGGACCAGCGGATCCTGACCATGGTCACCGAGTCTGGGCGGGCGCTGGTCATCGCCTTCAACAAGTGGGACCTGGTCGACGCCGACCGCCGGTACTACCTGGACAAGGAGATCGACCGGGAGCTGCGGCGGATCCCCTGGGCGATCCGGCTCAACCTGTCGGCGATGACCGGCCGGGCGGTCGACAAGCTCGCACCGGCGCTGCGCAAGGCGCTGGCGAGCTGGGAGACCCGGGTACCGACCGCACATCTCAACCAGTGGCTGACCGCGCTGGTGCAGGCCACCCCGCATCCGGTGCGCGGTGGCCGGGCCCCGAAGATCCTCTTCGCCACCCAGGCGGGCGTCGCCCCGCCGCGGTTCGTGCTCTTCACCACCGCGCCGCTGGACGCCGGCTACCAGCGCTTCGTCGAGCGCAAGCTGCGCGAGGAGTTCGGCTTCGAGGGCAGCCCGGTGGAGATCTCCGTACGCCCACGCAAGAAGCTCGGCCCCGGCGGCCGAGGCAAGGCGCACGGCTGACCTGCTGCTGTTCCGATGCCGGGGAGAGCGACGCTCTCCCCGGCATCGCCTTTCCTCGACGGTCTAGGGGGAGTGGCGTGGGACGCGGCGCGACGCGGGAGGGGCCTGTGCGCGTGGTGCGAAGATCCTGCGCTAAGCTGTACCGGCTGCCGCGGGGGAGACCGCGCGGGGGCATCGGGACGTGGCGCAGCTTGGTAGCGCACTTGACTGGGGGTCAAGGGGTCGTCGGTTCGAATCCGGCCGTCCCGACGCAGGTAGAGGGGCATTTCTCGCGATCATGCGATGCCCCGCTGGGGACCATTTGGGGACCTCAGGCCGGTGAGATGCGAAGACAGCGCCTCACCGGCGGCCCGGATCGACTGCCGATCCGGATGCAGATACCGCTGAGTCGTCATGAGCGAGCCGTGACCGGCGATCTTCCGTAAGACGTGCACGGGCACCCCAGCATCCGCCATCCAGGTCAGCCCGGTGTGCCGCAGGTCGTGCCGCCTCAGGTACTCGAAGCCCAGCGAGCTGACCACCTCGTCCCAGTGCGTCGCGTCGCGCAGCACCGCCGTGCTGATCCGGCCGCCGCGAGGACCGACGAACAGCCGGCCGTCATCCTCGGTGATCCGGTCGAGCTTCGCGGCTACCATCGGCCGCAGCTCCTCGATGATGGGCACCTGCCGCGCCCGCTTGCCCTTGGTGCCCTTGTCGACCAGGCCGCCGGGGCCGGTGGTGGTCTGCCGGCGCACCGTCCACAGCCAGGAGTCGCGGTCGATGTCGCCCTTGCGCACGCCCGACACCTCACCAATCCGGGCCGCCGTGCCGGCCGCGAACATCACCACCTCACCCCAACCGGGGTAGCGGCCGTGCGAGCGATCGACCAACGCCGCCGCCAGGGTGGCGAGCGCGGTCCAGTCGGGCAGCGCCAGGGAACGCGGGTTGTCCAACTCGTCCTCGGCCCGCTGATACTCCCGCTGCCACCCGGTCAGCCGCGCCGGGTTGCGGTCGATCAGACCGTCGCGCACCGCCTGCTCCAAGACCCGCACCAGCACGGCAAGGCTGTTCTTCACCGTCGACCGCCCGCAGCCCTCGGAGATCCAGCCGTGCGCGGCCCGGTCCACCGCACCGTTCGTGATCATCCGGACGGGCAGGTGGCCGAGGGTCGGCACGACCCGCCTGCGCCACCCCGCCAGGTACGGGTCGAGCGTCTTGCCCTCCAGGCCGCGCAGCGCCAACCGCATCACGCTCTCGCCGTACTGCGCCAGCCGCATCGACGCCGCGTCGGGGTCGACGCCGCCCCTCGCCGCGCGCTGCATGGTGCCGAGCCAGGCTTGCGCCTGCTCGGCATCCGCGAACGCCTGCGACTTGGAGCGGCGTCGGCCCGACGCCGGGTCGACCCACCGGACCCGGGCACGGTACGGGTTCGGCCGGCCGGGACGGTGCTCGACGTCGGTGGAGACGGCGACGCCGATCGGGAGCAGGGGAGTGCTCATCGAGCCGAGTCCTGCGGGTCCGTGCGGTGCCGCTCCAACCACGCCCGCACATCCTCCGGGTCGTACTTGACGACCCGAGCGGACAACCGGATGAACGCCGGCCCCTGGACGGGGTTGGCGGTGCGCCACCGCCGGACGGTGGACGGGTCGACCTTTACGAGCCGGGCAAGCTCCTCTGTGGTCAGCAGCGCGCCCGGTGCTGTCGGTACATCGATGCTCATCGGATCCCCAATGTTGTCGGTTCTGCTGTCAAGGTGGGCTTGACGCTGGATCGCGCGTCAGGCGACGAGGGTCTGTAGGTACTCGCGGGCGGCGGCCTGGTGCTCTCGGGCCATCGCGGCGGATGCGTTGGCGAGCATGGCGTCAGCGGTGGTGTGCCATCCGGCGCCCACGAATTGCAGGAAGTTGACCACGAGCGTCGTCGGCTCGGCGTCGACCGCGGCTTCCTGCGGCCCGCTGCTCTGGGCACGGCGGAACACGACGCGCTGGTTGCGCAGCAGGGCGAAGGTGATCGAGTAGCGGCGGGACTTGGTGAGGAAGTGGCCGCCGAAGCCGAGCATGTGCGCCCATCGGCGCAGCCGCCGCCAGTCGCGCGGCGTGCCGAGCGTCCAGCACGCGTCGACCAGGCGTTCGGTGTGGGTGCCGGCCGGGTCGGCGTAGATGTCGATGCTGTCGGCGGTGAGCCGGTTGGAGGCGTGGCCGGTGACCTCGGTGGACTTGGTGGCGTACTTGGCCAGGTACGCGGCCACCTGCGCGTCGGTCACCTCACCCCGCCCGGCCACCGTGATCACCTTCGTCAACACCTGGGTGCCCCAGGCGATCGGCCACCCTCCGGGGTGGGCGGGATGGTCGGCGGTTGTGAAGGCGACGGTGGCGGCGGCGTGGTCGACGGCGGCCACCAGGTCGGCGGCATCGAGCTGCGGCGGGGCCGGGACGATGGCCTCCGGGTCGTCGGGGTCGCGGCCGTCGAGGCGGATGATGGCGTGGAAGTGCACGACGCCGCGCCGTTGCATCTCGGCGGCCTTGCCAAACGACAGCCGCACCGGCGACACCCACCGGATCTTGCCGGTGCGCTCGGACACCACCGGCACGTCCGGAATGCCGCGTGCGGTGGCCAGTCGGTGCATGTAGCGGTTGATGGCGATGGTGGTGCGCCGCCACAGCTCCCCGGCCGAGAGGTTCCAGACCGCTTGGGCGTCGTGGTCGTAGCAGTCCAGGCACAGCGGCGTGCCCAACCGGGCGTCGGTGTCCTCGTGGCGGGCGAAGCAGACCAGCCGCACGCCGTGCGGGCACACGGTCGACTCCCGGCGGGGGTGGCAGGGTTCGGGCCGGCAGTCGCAGGAGGCGCGGCGGGCGCAGGTGTGCCGCTTGACGTAGCGGGTGTGTACCTCGCCGAAGGACGGGGCGGTGAAGGTCGGGAAGACCGCCGGGTGGTGGGCGACCTGCTCCGGGATGCCCTTGCCGCCGACCAGGCCGGCGCGGACCACCTGGTAGGCGTCGCGTTGGTAGAGCTTGGAGCAGGTCGGGCAGACGGCGGCGCGGCGGTTGCCGCACGGCTTGTAGATGACGCCGTCGGGCATGTCGGCCGTTGACCGCTCGGACAGGAGGCGGCCGGTGGCGGCCTCGACGGTGGCCATGGTGCCGACCAGGCGGATCGGGCGGGTGCAGCCGGCGGCCGGGCGGACGTGGCGCAGCCATTCGGCGAGGTCGGGTTGGGTGAGCCGGGCGGCGGCCTGGAGCCGGATGTCGGTGGAGGTGGCGTACCAGGCCGGTGCTGGGGTCGGCTCGGCGCACGGGGCCGTACCCGAAGCGGAAGCTTCGGGTACGACGGTCAGCGTCGAGACGGTCAACGGGTCGCCTTCGCGGGGCGTCCGTTGGCGGGTCGGACGGGTCGGTTGCTGGTGTTGCGGTCGAGGTCCAGGACCGCGAGGGCTTGCATGGCCTCGTCGGAGGTCACCTTGAGGCGGACGGCCAGTTGGCCCGGGGTGATCGGCGTGCCGTGCTCGGTGCGGTACTGCTTCGCGACGCGGGTCGCTCGGGCGAGCAGGTCCGGGGCCACGATCGGCAGCGGAGGTTGGGCAGCGTCAGACGCGGTGACAGGAGTGTCGGTGGTGGACGGTGCCAACGTCGGTGCCGCTGCCGCTGGCGCTCGCGGTGGTGGTCGGGTTGCTGTCCGGCGGGGTGTGCGGCCTGGTGGTCGC
>NZ_JBPQTL010000057.1:0-37470 GCF_051386295.1 Micromonospora sp. URMC 105
CGCCCACCCACACCCCCCGTCACCTCCCGGCCGGCGCTCGTCACCCCGGCGGCACCGACCGCCGTCGCACCGGTGACCCCGACGCCGGGCAGCACGCCGACGCTTTCCCCGACGCCCAGTCCCACGCCCGGTCTGGTCGCCGTCGCGTGCGCCGGCCGCCCCACCGCCGACCGGGTGGTGGGGCTGCTGCGCGCCCGGGTGCTCCCCCGGGGCGTATCGGTCCGGGCCACCCAGGGCCCGCTCTGCGCGGCCGACTGGCAGTACACCGTCCTCGCCGTCAGCGGGCACGAGGAACTCCAGGTGGTCACCCGCACCGACTCCGCCGGCCTGCGGCTGGTCACCGCCGGCACCGACGTCTGCTCGATCGAGGTACGCACCGTCGCGCCGCCCGGCATCCGGACGTTGGCCTGCGACGCCGGCACGGGGGTGCTGCCTGGTGCGTAGGCTGGTCGACATGCCCGGTACCCCACCGACCCGCTTCGTCTACCTCGGACCCGAGGGCACCTTCGCCGAGCAGGCGCTGCGCACCGTGCCCGCCGCCGAGCACGGCAGCCGTACGCCGGCGCGCAGCGTCGGCGAGGCGCTGGAGAGCGTACGGGCGGGGGAGGCCGACGCCGCCCTGGTGCCGCTGGAGAACTCGATCGGCGGCGCGGTCGGGGTGACCCTGGACGAGCTGGCCGAGGGGGACCCGGTGGTGATCACCCGGGAGGTGATCCTGCCGGTCGAGTTCGTGCTCGGCGCCCGCCCCGGTACGACGCTCGGCGCGGTGCGCAGCGTGGCGGCCCACCCGCAGGCCTCCACCCAGTGCCGCAACTGGCTGCGCGACCACCTGCCCGACGCCACGGTGGTCGACGTGCTCTCCAACGGCGCGGCGGCGGCCGGTGCGGCCGCCGGCGACTACGACGCGGCCATCTGCGCCCCGATCGGGGCCACCCGGCACCGGCTGGCCGTGCTCGCCGAAAAGATCGCCGATCATCCCGACGCGGTGACCCGCTTCGCGCTGGTGTCCCGCCCCGGCCCGCCACCGCCCCCGACCGGGGACGACGTCACCTCGCTGGCCGTGTACATCGCCCACGACCGGGTGGGCGCCCTGCTGTCGGTGCTGATGGAGCTGGCCGTACGCGGGGTCAACCTGACCCGGATCGAGTCCCGCCCGACGGGCGAGGCGCTGGGCCGGTACGTCTTCTTCCTCGACTGCACCGGGCACGTCGCGGACGTGCGGATGGGCGAGGCGTTGCAGGGCCTGCGCCGGGTCTGCGCCGACGTGCGTTTCCTCGGGTCGTACCCCCGGCACCGCTGGACCGACGGGGCGGCCGAGCGGCCGGTCCCGGCGCCCGCCGGGCTCTCCGACGCCGACTATGCCGACGCGGCGGCCTGGCTGGCCCGGCTGCGGGCCGGCGAGCTGAGCTGACGCCGGTGCCGAACCGGCGGAGCGCCCGGAACGGGCGCCCCGCCGACCTGGTCAGCTGAGCAGGCCGCCGAGCAGGCCGCCCTGTTGCTGCTGCTGGGTGCCGCTGCCCATGACCGGCGGCTGCTCGGAGGGCTGCACCACCACGAAGCCCTGACCGGCGAAGCTCATGGTGAACGCCTCGCCGGTGCTGCGGCCGAGCAGCGTGCCCAGGCCGAGCTGCTCGGCGCGGTGGTAACCGGTCTGGAGGTTGGCCGACCAGCAGACGGCGGCCTGCGGGTCGACGTAGGTCGGGGCGTCGACGTTGAGCACCACCGGGGTGCCGTTGGTGGTGATGGCGATCCGGCCGTGGCCGGTGAAGACGCAGTTGAACAGCCCCGACGACGAGGCCATCCCGGCACCGCCGACCATCTTGATGTCGTACGAGAGGCTCGAGTCGAAGGCCAGCACGCTGGAGCCGTTGATGGAGAGGGCGTCGCCCGGCTCCAAGTCGATGATGTGCACGTCCTTGGCCAGCTCGGCGAGGAAGACGTCGCCCTGGCCGCTGAGCTTCATCAGCGGCACACCCTCACCGGTCAGGCGCTGCTTGATGAACTTGCCCAGGCCACCGGAGCCGAGCGCCTGGAACTGCACCTGCCCCTGGTAGGCGACCATCGAGCCGACCCGGGCCATGGCCTCGCCGTTGAGCTCGATCTTCAGCATCTTGGAGTTCTGCAGCCGCATGCCGGGCTGGGCGGACTCCTTCTCGAGGTTCTCCGCGGAGAACAGCGCGCTGCGCATCGGTTTCCTCCTGATTCGGGGTGTGTCTCACCGGAGGGTAGGTGACCGGCGCAACCGGCGGCATCGGCCGAGCGGGGTCGCGCGGCGGGGTCGATCAGCCCCAGCCCAGCGCGTGCAGCCGGTCGTCGTCGATGCCGAAATGGTGGGCGATCTCGTGGACCACGGTCACCGCCACCTCGTCGACCACGTCGTCCTCCGTGTCGCAGATCCGCAGGATCGGGCGGCGGTAGATGAGGATCCGGTCCGGCAGCACGCCGGAGTAGTCCCAGCCCCGGGCGGTGAGCGCGTGCCCCTCGTAGAGGCCGAGCAGGTCCTCGCCGGGCGGCGGGTCGTCCTCGACCAGGATCACCACGTTGTTCATCAGCCCGAGCAGTTCCTCGGGCACCTCGTCGAGGGCCTCCCCGACCAGTTCCTCGAAGCGTTCCCGGCTCATCTCGACGGCCACGCCGTCCATTGTCCCCGACGCCGGGCGCCCCGCCCCGTCACGATCCGGGGGCGGGGCCGAGGGAACGGGTGCCGGTCCGGCACCCGTTCCGCGGGTCGGGGTCAGGAGACCAGGCGGGCGGTGAGGCTGATCTGCGCACCCGGGGCGAGCAGCCGCGAGATCGGGCAGTTCTCCTTGGCGGCCTCGGCCAGCTTGGTGAACTGGGCCTCGTCCATGCCCGGCACCTGGCCGACGGTCTCCAGGTCGATCCGGGTCACGGTCATGCCGGCGTCGGTCTTGTCGAAGTGGACCTTGGCAGTGGTCTCCACCGAGGTGCCGGACACGCCGGCGTCGCCGAGCTGCTTGGAGAGCGCCATGGAGAAGCAGCCGGCGTGCGCGGCGCCGATCAGCTCCTCGGGGTTGGTCCCCTCGCCCTCGTCGAAACGCGACTTGAAGGAGTAGTTCCCCTGCATTCCGCCCTTGCCGGTGCGGACGGTGCCGGAACCCTCGGTGAGATTGCCCTGCCAGCTTGCGGAAGCGGTACGGATAGGCATGCACCCGACGCTAACCGAAACGGCGCTGCCGGGCGACCGACCCGGCGGAGACCGCCTGACGTCGCACCCCGGGCGGTGCCGCCGGGCGTGTCATGATGCGGTTCAGGCCCGCGACAGCGGAAGGTGGCCGATGTCTCAGGATCTCCCCGTCCCGCGACAGGACGACCGCTCCGACGGCACGGCCGTCGTCGAGTGGGGCGTACCGGAGCCCGCCCCGGCCGGGCGGTTCGGGCGGGCCCTGACCGGGATCAACCGGGACCGCCGGCTGCCCCTGGTGCCGGCCGTCCTCGCCGCGGTCGCGGCGACGGCCTCCCTGGTCGGCGAGTGGCTGGTGATGACGCTGCCGAACGGCGGCCCGGAGGGCAACGTCAGCGTCCGGGTGCCGGGCGGGGTGGCCGAGGTCGACGGCTTCGGGGTCGCGTACCTGGTGGGGCTGCTGCTGCTCGCCGCCGCGACGGCGCTCGCGCTGCGCGGCGGCCCGGCCGTCCGGCGGGAGGCACGGGTGGCCGGCCTCGCCGTGGCCGGCGCGCTGCTGGCGCTGCTGACGGCGACCGCCTTCTCGCTCGACGACTCCGGGCAGCGGGCCCTGTTCTACTCGTCGGAGGACGGTTTCCAGGTGGAGTACGGGCGGGGCCTGGTGATGGCCTTCGTCGCGACCGCGCTGGCCGGGGCCGCGCTCCAGCTCGCCGGGCGGCAGGCGGTCCCCCACCCGCTCGACCCGGACGCGGGCGGCGAGGAGGAGCCGGTCGACTTCCGCCGGCCCGGCCGCGCGGCGGACGACCGGCCGCCCGCGCCGGCCGACCTCACCGTCACGCCGACGGTGCCGTTCGCCCGGCGCGAGTCGGCCGGCTGACCGGACAGCTCCGCGCCGGTGACCCGGCGCCGACCGGCACCAGACGCAGCGTCACCGGGCGTTGGCGCCGGATTCGCCGGAACGCCATGGTCGCGACCGGTAACGCGAGGTACGGTTGCTGCCCGCCGTCACTCCGGGTCGAGGCACCGATGACCGAAACGGCTGGCTGCGACGGCGGCGGGCGAAGGAGGAACCATGATCCGCCCGGGCCTGCCCAAGCTGGTCGCCACCGATCTCGACGGGACGCTCGTCCGCAGCGACGAGACCGTCTCCGCGTACACCCATCAGGTGCTCGACCGGGTGCGGGCCGCCGGTATCCCGGTGGTCGGCGCCACCGGCCGGGGTCCCCGGCTCAAGGAACTCACCCGCAACGACATCCGGGCCGCCGACTTCCTGGTGATGGCCGGCGGCGGCTGCGTGGTGGACCAGAGCGACCCGGCCGGCCCGGTGGTGCTGCGCGACGAGCGGCTGCCCGGCGAGGTGCTCACCCGGCTCCTGGCCGACCTGGAGGCCGAGGTCGGGCCGCTGACCGTGATGGTCGAGGCATCCGCCGAGCAGGACGCCCCGCTCTGGGGGGACTACCACCCGAGCTGGCCCTACCAGGACCGGTTCGAGGCGCGCAGCCGCGCCGAGTGCCTCTCCTGCGACGTGATCAAGGCGTTCGTCCGGACCGCCGACCATCACGTCGACGAGCTGCTGGCCACCGCCCGCCGGATCGTGCCGCCGCAGGTGGCCACGCTCACCCAGGCCGGCCTGGGCTTCGTCGAGATCTGCCCGCCGGGGGTGGACAAGGCCACCGGGCTCAGCGTGGTGGCGGAGCGGCTCGGCGTCGACCCGGCCGACGTGCTCGTCTTCGGGGACATGCCCAACGACCTGCCGATGTTCGACTGGGCCGGCTGGGGCCGGGTGGCCGTCTCCAACGCCCACCCCGCGGTCCGGGCCGCCGCCGACGAGGTCACCCTGCGCAACGACGACGACGGAGTCGCGATCTACCTGGACCGGCTACTCTCCCGGTAATGGGAGAGACACCCCGGCTGGTCGCCACCGACATCGACGGCACCCTGCTCGCCGACGACCGCAGGCTCAGCGCGCGTACCGCTGCGGTGCTGGAGCGGATCTGCGCGCAGGGCACGCCGGTCGTGCTGGTCACCGGCCGTCCGATCCGCTGGCTCCAGCTCGTGTACGACCAGCTCACCGCCCCGCTGCCGGCCATCTGCGCCAACGGCGCGGTGGTGTACGACCCGGTCGCCGACGAGGTGCTGCGGGCCGACCCGCTCGCCCCGGAACTCCTCGCCGAGGTGGCCCGCCGGCTGCGCGCGGCGGTGCCCGAGGTGAGCTTCGCGGTGGAGATCGTCGACAGTCGGCAGATGCGGCACGAGACGCACTACCCGCTGCGCTGGGACGCCGACCACGACGCCATCCGGGCCGTCGAGTCGCCGGAGGAGCTGCACTCCGTGCCGGCGGTGAAGCTGCTGGCCCGGGCCGGGGAGCAGGACCCGGACGTCTTCGTCCAGGTGGTGGCCGGGGCGCTCAAGGGGCTCGCCGAGGCGACGCACTCGTCGTACAGCGGGCTGGTGGAGATCTCCGCCGCGGGGGTGACCAAGGCGGCCGGGCTGGCTTGGTACGCCGCCCGCCTCGGCATCGACGAACGCGACGTGCTCGCGTTCGGCGACATGCCCAACGACGTGCCGATGCTGACCTGGGCCGGTCGGGCGGTGGCGGTGGCCAACGCGCACCCCGCCGTCCTGGAGATCGCCGACGAGGTGACCGGGGCGAACTCCGCCGACGGCGTGGCGGCGTACCTGGAGAAGATCTTCGGGACGGGCTGACCGGCTGGTCAGAGGTACTGGCCGGTGGGGTGCCCCTCGGCGCCCTGCGGCTGGCCGATGCCCGGCATGCCGGGCATCACGCCGCCCGGACCGCTCGGCAGCGCCTGCCGGCCGGAGCGCATCTGCTCCAGCTGCACCCGGGCGGCCATCTGCTGGGCGACCAGCGCGGCCTGGATGCCGTGGAACAGCCCCTCCAGCCAGCCGACGAGCTGGGCGTGGGCGATGCGCAGCTCGCCCTCGCTGGGCGCCTTCTCCTCGGTGAAGGGCAGCGAGATCCGCTCCAGCTCCTCGCGCAGCTCGGGGGCGAGGCCCTCCTTGAGCTCGACGATCGACCGCTCGTGGATCTCCCGCATCCGGTGCCGGCTGGCGTCGTCCAGCGGGGCCGACTTGACCTCCTCCAGCAGCTGCTTGATCATGCTGCCGATCCGCATCACCTTGGCGGGCTGCTCGACCAGGCGGGTCGGGTCCTCGCCCGCCGCCTCGTCGGTCTGCACGGTGCCGACCGGGCGGCCGTCCGGGCCGACCACCACCACGGTGCCGGAGTGCCCGGTGTCCTCGGTGTCCGGCTCGTCGTTCTGTCCAGCGGAGTGCGCAACGGTCATGGCACCCATCTTTACCCACGCCCGCGAGCGGCACGCGGTGGGACCGGTCACGACCCCCGGCCGGTGGCGGGGCGCGCTACCGTCGCCCACATGCCCGCCGACCCCCGCGCCGTGCTCACCCGGCCCGCTGCGCCCCCCGACCTGACCGTCGCCTACGGCGACCACCCCGACCAGATCGCCGACCTGCGCCGCCCCGCCGGGGACGGCCCGGCCCGGCCGCTGGTGGTGGTGCTGCACGGCGGCTTCTGGCGGGCCGAGTACGACCGGACCCACACCGGGCCGCTGGCCGTCGCGCTGGCCGAGCTGGGCTGGCCGGTGGCCCAGTTGGAGTACCGCCGGACCGGGCAGCCGGGCGGCGGCTGGCCGGGCACCCTCACCGACGTGCTGGCCGGGGTGGCGGCACTGCCCGAGCTGGCGGCGCCTGCCCTGCCCGGCCGGGTGGCCGCCGGGCCGCCGCTGCTGCTCGGGCACTCGGCCGGCGGGCACCTCGCGCTCTACGCGGCGGCGCACGCCCCGGCCGCCGTACGCGGGGTGCTGGCGCTGGCCCCGGTCGCCGACCTCGCCGAGGCGTACCGGCTGGACCTGGACGCGGGGGCGGTGGCCGCGCTGCTCGGCGGCGGCCCGGCGGAGCACCCGGACCGGTACGCCGCCGCCGACCCACGGGTTCTGGTGCCGCTTCGGACACGGACCGTGATCGTGCACGGGGTCCGGGACCGCCAGGTGCCGATCGCCGTCAGCCGGGGTTACGCCGCCGCCGCTCGGGCGGCCGGCGGCGATGTACGCCTCGTTGAACTGCCCGAATGCGAGCACTTCGGGCTCATCGACCCGGATTCGGCGGCCTGGCCGCAGGTGCGGGATGCGCTGCAATCGCTGCAGAAAGATCACTAGCCATTGACGCAGCGTCGCCAAGCGGGTAGAACGCCGAGGGGGCGGTGACGCCCGGCAACGCTCCCGGAAGGATTTCGGTGTCGCAGATGAACCGCAGGCGCGCCCTGCAGCTGCTGGCCGCGCTCGGTACCACCGGGCTGGTCGCCGGCTGCGGCACGGACGACGAGGGCGAACAGGCCCCGACCGGCTCGCCGATCAAGATCGGTCTCGTCGCCCCCGGTAGTGGCGCGGGCAAGACCATCGGCGAGGACATCGTCAACGGGTTCGAGCTCTACCTCGCCACCCACGACCAGCGCCTCGGCGGGCACCCCGTGACGCTGATCAAGGCCGACGAGGGCGACAACGCCAAGAGCGGTCAGGCCGCCGTCAACGACCTGCTCAAGCAGGGCGTGCTCGCCCTAACCGGGGTGGCCAACCCGATCGTCATGTCCGGCATCCGGGACATCGTGGAGCAGGCCCGGGTGCCGCTGATCGGGTCGAACGCCTCGCCGGTCAGCCTGCAGAGCGTGGTCTACATCTGGCGCACCTCGTACGTGCTGGACGAGCCGGGCCGGGCGCTCGGGGCCTACCTGAGGCGGCGGCTGCCGGCCGGCAGCCGCGTGGTGATCATCGCTCCGGAGGGCGGCGCCAGCATCGACGTGGTGGGCGGCTTCCGCCAGGGCTTCGGCGGCGGCGACCCCCGGATCTCCGGCGAGCCGATCTGGACCGACCCCACCGCCAACCCGGACGACAACTCGTACGCCGCCGACATCCGGCAGGCGCTCAACCGCAATCCCACCGCGATCTTCTGCCACTTCTCCGGCACCGCCGCCATCCAGTTCATCCGGCAGCTGCGCCGCGCCCGTCCCGGCTACACCGGGCCGGTCTACGCCCCGGGCTTCCTCACCGAGGGCAACGTGCTCAACGAGGTACGCGGCGTGCTGCTGGACGAGGAGCGGCTGCTGCCCGGCACCATCCAGACGGTGTCGAACTACTCCGCGGACCTGAACAACAACGCCAACCGGACCTTCGCCTCCGCGTACCGCAAGACGTACAACGTCTCCCCCAGCACGTACGCGATGGCCTCGTACGACGCCGCGCAGGTGCTCGACCGGGCGATCCGGATCGCCGGGGCGAACCCGACCTCGCAGCAGGTGAACCTGGCCCTCGGCAAGGTCGGTCAAATCGACAGCCCGCGCGGGCTGTGGCAGTTCAACCAGCCCCGGACGCCGCAGCAGCGGTGGTATCTGCGCACCGTCCAGTTCGACGGCCGACTGCTCTCCAACGTCATGCTCAACGAGATCGCCACGCTCGGCTGAGCGCCGAGCCCGTACGCGAAAGGGCCGGTCTCCCCGCGGGGAGGCCGGCCCTTCGCCGTATGCCGTGCCGGCGTCAGTGGCGCAGCTCGGCGATGCAGCACTTCACGCTGCCGCCGCCCTTCTTCAGCTCGGCCAATTCGACCGGCACCGGGTGGTACCCGGCCGCCTTGAGCTTGCCGGCGAGCCGGCTCGCCTCGCTGTTCAGCACGACGTTGAGCCCGTCGCTGACCAGGTTCAGGCCGAAGGTCATCGCGTCCTCGTCGTCCGCGACCACCGCGTCGGGGAAGAGCTGGGCGAGCACCTTCTGGCTGGCCGCCGAGAAGGCGCCCGGGAAGTAGACGATGTTCTCGTCGTCGATCGAGGCGAGCGCCACGTCGAGGTGGTAGAAGCGTGGGTCGACCAGGCGCAGCGACACCACCGGCCGGCCGAGCGCCTCCTGCGCCTCGGCGTGCGCCGGCAGCTCGGTGCGGAAGCCGTGCCCGGCGAGGATCAGCCCGCCGTGCGCCTCCGGCAGGTACGCGAAGTCACCCTCGCCCTCGTTGGTCTCGCTCGGCGCGATGAACCGCCAGCCCTGCGACTCGTAGAAGGCCCGGTGGGCGGCGGCCTCGGCGGCGCGCTGCTCGTGCTTGAACTGGGCGCCGTAGACCGTCCCGTCCACCACGAAGGCACCGTTGGCGGCGAAGACCATGTCCGGCAGCCCGGCCTCGGGGTCGAGCAGGTGCACGTCGTGGCCGAGACCGACCAGCGTCTCCCGCAGCCGGTCCCACTGCTTGACCGCCAGTTCCGCGTCGACGTCGGTGGTGACGTCCATCCACGGGTTGATCGCGTACTCGACGGCGAAATGCTCGGGCGAGCACATGAGATATGTCCGCTTTCGCGGGACTCGCTGCTGGTTCACGGTGACCAAGAGTAGGTAGCCTGGAACTTTGGTAACAGCCACAACTCTTGCTTTCTGAAGGCGAAACGTTGCAGATAGATGCGGTCGACCAGCGAATCATTGCGTTGCTCGTGGCGGACGCTCGCGCGTCGTACGCCGACATCGGCGCCCGGGTGTCACTCTCCGCGCCGGCGGTCAAGAGACGCGTCGATCGGCTGCGCTCCACCGGGGTGATCCGGGGCTTCACCGCGGTGGTCGATCCGGCCGCCGTCGGCTGGACCACGGAGGCCTTCGTCGAGCTCTTCTGCGCCGGCCGGACCACTCCGGCGCAGATCGGAGTGGCCGCCCGGCGGCACCCGGAGGTGGTCGGCGCGTACACGGTCTCCGGCGAGGCGGACGCCCTGGTGCACCTGCGGGCCGCCGACATCGCGCACCTGGAGGACGCGCTGGAACGGCTGCGGGCGGAGTCGTTCGTGACCTCCACTCGGAGCACCATCGTGCTCTCCCGTCTGGTCGAGTCCCCCGGCGTCGGCCCGTCCACCGCGTGACCCGCGCTTGACCTCAACCCCGCTTCATGTCGTCGACTGTGCCGGAGGGCGACGGAGGGGGAGATCGTGCGGGCGGTGTGGCTGCGGGAGTTCGGCGGGCCGGAGGTGCTGGTGCCGGGGTTGGCGCCCGACCCCGCGCCCGGGCCGGGCCAGGTGCTGATCGAGGTGGCGCACGTCAACCTGACGTTCGTCGAGACGATGTTCCGGGCCACCGGCTTCGGACCGTTCCGGGGTCCGTTGCCGGTGATCCCCGGCAACGGGGTCGGCGGGGTGATCGGCGCGGTGGGCCCGGACGTGGACCCGGGGCTGATCGGCCGGCGGGTGGTCAGCGGCACCGGCGGCTCCGGCGGGTACGCCGAACGGGTGGTGGTGGATCGGGCCGCGCCGGTCGAGGTGCCCGACGGACTGGCGCTGGACGAGGCGGTGGCGCTGCTCGCCGACGGCCGGACCGCACTGCTGTTGACCGACGCCGCCGCGCCGCGTGCCGGGGAACGCGTACTGGTCGAGGCGGCCGCCGGCGGGGTGGGCGGCCTGCTGGTCCAGCTCGCCGCGCGGGCGGGCGCCCGGGTGGTGGCCCTGGCCGGCGGCCCCCGCAAGACGGAGCTGGTTCGCGCCGCCGGCGCCGACGTGGTCGTCGACTACCGGGAGCCCGGCTGGGCCGAGCGGGTACGCGCCGCGACCGGCGGAGTCGACGTCGTCTTCGACGGCGTCGGCGGCGAGGTCGGCCGGACGGCGTTCGACCTGCTCGACCCCGGCGGGCGGATGGTCAGCTTCGGATTGGCCGGCGGCAGCTGGACCGACGTGCCGCCGGAGACCGCCGCGGCGCGCGGGGTGACCCTGCTGCGACCGAGCGGCGGGCCCGACGAGCTGCGCGCGTTGACCGTCCGGGCGCTCGCCGAGGGCGCGGCGGGACGCCTGCGCCCCCGGATCGGGCAGCGCTTTCCGCTGGAGCGGGCCGCCGACGCGCACGCCGCGATGCAGTCGCGGGCCACCATCGGCAAGACCCTGCTCGACGTCCACTGACGCTCAACCGTCGGCCGGGTCCTCCACGACGCCCGGCGGATGCGCAGGCGTCGCCGACCGCTCCCGGCGGGCCGCGCGGCGCGGCACGGTCAGAGGTACATGCCCGTCCGGTGCTCGGAATCCGCCGGCCGGCTCGGCTTGTCCCCCTCGCCGAAGAACCGCTTGCCGCCGAACTCGCCGTGCAGCCGGTCGTCCAGCTCGTCGGCCAGCCCGGTCATCACCTGCACCGCGAGCATCAGGTGGGTGGCCTGGAAGTTGCGGCCGAAGACCGGGATGGAGGCCCAGACGGTGTCGTCGGCGCAGTAGAGCCGGCCGATCGGCATCCGGTTGGTCAGCTCGGAGAGCTTCACGTAGAGGCGCTCGGTCGGCTCCACCTCGGTGAGCACCGGGGAGAAGACGTCGACCAGGGGCGGGTTGTCGCGGACCCGGACGAACACCATGGCCGAGCCGGCCCGGATGTTGATGTCGCCGTCCGAGTCGACCTGGAGCTGGTCGGACTTCGACTTGAGCATGGTCGACACGACGGTGCGGACGCGGTCCTCCAGCGCCAGCACGTCGTCGCCCTCGTCGCTCTTCTGCGCGCTCGCGGCGGCGGCCAGCGCCTCGTCGAGGTCCGCCTCGACGTCCTGGTCCGGACCGAACTCGCTACGCGCGGTGCCGAGCGGTTCGACCGGCAGCGGCTCCCCCTGGGCGTCGTGCACGAGGTAGACGAGGAAGGCCGGGTGCGGGGCACCGTAGACGTCGCGCAGGGTGCGGGAGAGCAGCGCGGCGAGCTTGCTGGCGTCGCCGGTCGAGCCCTCCAGGCCGAACTGCTCCCGGGAGCCCTCCAGCACGCCCGGCGGCGACCAGCCCAGCGCGATCATGTCCGCGACGGCGGCCCGGTCCAGCCGGTAGCCCTGCGGCAGGGTGGCGTTGCCGACCGCCCGCGCGGAGAGCCGGCCCCCCTCGCCCACGTCCAGGCTGATCGAATAGACGGCCTCGCCGATGCCGGCGGCCGTCGGGTCGAGGGTCAGCTCGACGTGCGCCCCGGTGGGCAGCGCGGGCAGCCGCTCGGCCAGTGCCCGGGCGAACTCCCGCCACGCCTCGGTCACCTTGGCCCGCAGATCGGCCGTGGTCGGCTCGTCCAGCAGGATCGACTCGTGCTGCCCCGGCGAGCCGCCGGGCTGATCACCGGTCGGCTTCGAGGGGTGCTCTGCCGTCATGATCGCCTCCGTCCGTCAAGGTCACCCTACCCAGGCCCGCGCGGGATCAAATCCACGCGACCGGGATCGGACAACGCGACCGCGCGGCTCAGTCGGGACGCTCGCCGCCCAGCTCCACCGGCCAGGTCGCGGCCAGCCCGCTCAGCCGCGCCGCCGCGTCCGCCGCGTCCGCGCCGCGCCCGACGGCCACCCCGATCAGGTACGCGCTGACCGGCGCGCCCGGCCGCAGCACCTGGTGGGCGACGTCCTTGGCCAGCCCGAGCACCGTCGGCACCGGCACCTCGGCCGGGTCGAGCCCCAGCTCGGCGCAGGCGGCCGTGACCCAGTCGTCCATCACCGTCATCGCGTCCACTCCTCCGCCCGGCGTACGTCGGAGTCAGTGTCGCAGTCGAACCAGGGCGGCGGGCCGGTCCCGGACCACGGCAGGTCCCGGACCCTCAGCTCGGCGAGCAGCTCCCGCATCGAGGCGCCGTCGCAGCTCCCGCCTCGACGCCCGGCGAGGCGGCTCAGCGCGCCGCGCAGCGCGGCGACCCGCCACACCCCGCACAGCGGCTGCCGCCGACCCCGGTCGTCGAGGAGGCAGACCCCGTCGGGCCGCGCGACGTCGTCCCCGCCTGCGGATTCCCCGGTGCCGTCCCGCGGCATTCCGCCGGGCTCCGGGCCCAGCTCGCGCAGCAGCACCCCGACCGCCTCCCGGGTGAGCAGCGGCAGGTCGGCGGCGAGCAGGGCGACGGTGGTGGTGTCCGGGGGCAGCAGGGCGAGCCCGGCCGCGGCGGCCGCCACCGGCCCACCGCCCGGCGGTCGTTCCCGGGTCACCAGCACGTCACCGGGGACCGCGTCGGCCGGCCCGACCAGGATGCGCGGGGCCGCGTCGGCGACCGCGGTCAGCACCCGGTCCCGCATCGGCCGGCCGCCGACCGGCAGGGCCGGCTTGTCCCGCCCGCCCATCCGGCGCGCCGCGCCGCCCGCGAGCACCACCGCCGCGTACGCCGTCACCGGGCCACCGTAGCCTCGCGCGGGACCCACCCACCGCCCGGTGCCGTCGTGCGGGTCGTCGGGCCGTGGCCGCGCCGCCGTCGCGGTGCGGGTCCTCGGCCGGCCGTGACCTCGCCGGCCGACGTGGTCGTGCGGGTCGTCGGGCGGGCGGGGGAGGATGGCGGGATGGGACGGGCGACTGACCGGCGGAGCGTGCTCCGCATCGACCTCGACGCGGTGGCCGACGGACGCCCCCCGGTACGCCGGCAGGACACCCTCTCGGTGGAGGAGCCGCTGGAGATCCGGGTCGGCCCGGCCGGCCCGGGCCGCCGGAAGCCGCTCGCGGTCACCATGCGCACGCCCGGCGACGACATCGACCTGGCGATCGGCTTCCTGCTCACCGAGGGGTTGATCCGGTCGACCGAGGACGTGCTCACCGCCCAGCTCTGCGCCGGGGCGGAGACCCCGAACACGTACAACGTGGTCGACGTGGTGCTCGCCCCGGGCGTACCGGAGCCCGCCACCGACCCGTCGCGGAACTTCTACACCACCAGCTCGTGCGGAGTCTGCGGCAAGGCCAGCATCGAGGCGGTGCGGACCCGCTCGCCGTACCCGGTGGCCGACGATGCGCTCACCGTCCGGGCGGACGTGCTCGCGGCGCTGCCGGACCGGCTGCGCGCGGCCCAGCGGGCCTTCGACCGCACCGGTGGCCTGCACGCGGCGGGGCTGTTCACCGCCGAGGGCGAGCCGGTGGTGCTGCGCGAGGACGTGGGCCGGCACAACGCGGTCGACAAGGTGGTCGGCTGGGCGGTGCGGGAACGCCGTCTCCCGCTGGCCGGGCATCTCCTGCTGGTCTCCGGCCGGGCCAGCTTCGAGCTGACCCAGAAGGCGTGGATGGCCGGCGTACCGCTGCTCGCGGCGGTCTCCGCGCCCAGTTCGCTCGCCGCCGACCTGGCCGCGGAGGCCGGGATGACGCTGGTCGGCTTCCTGCGCGGCCGGACGATGAACGTCTACGCGGGCGGCCGGCGGGTGGTCGTCGACTGATCCACTCCCGGAGCTGACCTCGACGGCAGGGCCGCCGCGCCCACCCGGGTGTCCGCCGGACGTGCCGTCCGCGCCGGCCCCACGGCCCCGGCTCACCCGACGCCCCGCCGGACGTGCCGCCGGCGAGGGGGCCGGCGGCGGACCACGCGCGGCTCACCGACGGCCGGCCAGCCGTCCAGCTCGGAGGGGGGTACGCCGCGACGGAGCAGGTCGTCGAGAAGCTGGGCCAGCGAGTAGTCGGGGTGGGCGGCCAGCGCGCGTTCCAACGCCACCGCCGCCAGGGCGCCCTGCCCGGCCCGCCACGCGGCGAAGGCCAGCAGGCTCGCGGGTGCCGCGATCAGTTCCTCCTCGGCGCGGCGCAGCACGTCGCCCCAGAGGCTGATGTCCTCCTCCCGCCCGTCGGTGCGTTCCCACGCGTGGTCACGGACCGGAAGATGGGTCAGGAGCAGGCTCAGCCAGGCCACCTCGTCGTCGGTGAGCCGCTCGCCCCGCCGATGGGCCCGAAGGGCGGCCCGGACGGCGGCGACCCCGGCCTTGCGGACCGCGCGACCGCCGAGCAGGTCGGCGGCGGGCGCCTCCTCCAGCAGGGTGAGCAGCCGCCGCTCGGCCCGGACCCCGGCCTCCCGCATCGCCGCCCGGTGCGGCCCGTCGGCGGGTGCCACCTGCGCCGTGAGCGCGGCCCGGTCGGGCAGCGCCACCTGACCGGCGAAGACCGCCGCGGCGCTGACCTCGCTGCTGCCCGGGTCGTACGGGGTGCCGTCGGGCGGGCAGCAGGCCGCCTCGGCGCACAGGTACGACCAGTACCGGCCGTCGGTCACCCGCAGCGCTTCGAGCACCGTCAGGCCGGCCGTGGTCAGCGCCGCGCGTACCGCGTCGACGGTCGGGGTGACCCGCTCGGGCCGGCCGTACCCGACGACGGTGGCGGCGTCGGCGTCCTGCCGGCGGAGGACGTCACCGAGGTGACCGGCGGGCAGGCGCGGGTCGGTGCCGCCCTCGGGCAGGTCGGCGCGGGCGGCGAAGACGATCCGCTGCGCCCGCATCGCCACCACGACGACGCTGTCGGCGGGGTGGAAGCCGAGCAGGTACGGCACGGCGGCGAGGAGGTCGGCGGGCGAGCGGACGGTGAGCCGGGGGCGGTCGGTCGCAGTCATGCCGGCAGCCTGCTGTCCCGGGGTCGCGCCCGACAGGCCCTGTGGACGACACGCGGGTCGTCCACAGACACGGAGAGTGTTCCCGCAGCTCGGCGCGATCCGCCGCGTCGTGCCGGGCCGTCCTCGTCGCACGGAACGGCTACCTTGCGCTGATGGACCTGGCGTACCTGCGGGCGCACCCGGAGCACCTGCCGACGTTCCTGACCCACCAGCGGATCCGGGAGACGCCGGTCTCCGGCGGGGACGTCTGCGTCGCCTCCCGGCTCACCCTGGACGACGGCCACTCCGTCTTCGCCAAGAGCTGGCCGAAGCGGGCCGGCCGACCGCTGCCCGAGGGCTTCTTCGCCACCGAGGCCGCCGGGCTGCGCTGGCTGCGCGCGGCGGGCACGGTGGCCGTACCGGAGGTGGTGGTGGCGCTGCCGGAGCTGCTGGCGCTGGCGTGGGTCGAGCCGGGCGAGGCGTCACCAGAGGCGGCCGAACGGTTCGGCCGGGAACTGGCCGGGATGCACCGGGCCGGGGCGAGCAGTTTCGGCGCCGGGTGGCCCGGCTTCATCGGCCCGCTGCGGCAGGACAACACCCCCGACGCGGGGCCCTGGCCGGACTGGTTCGCCCGGCGCCGGCTGCTGCCGTACCTGGAGTTGTCGGTGGCCGGCGGCGCGCTCGACAAGGCGGACGCCGCCCTGGTGGAGCAGGTCGTCGCCCGGATCGGCGAGTTCGGCGGCGACGAGCCGCCGGCCCGGGTGCACGGCGACCTGTGGCCGGGCAACGTGATCTGGGGCGCGGACGACCGGGCCTGGCTGGTCGACCCGGCGGCGCACGGCGGTCACCGGGAGACCGACCTGGCCCAGTTGGCGCTCTTCGGGGGCGCGCCGCACCTCGACCGGATCGTCAGCGCCTACTCCGAGGAGTGGCCGCTGGCCGACGGCTGGCGGGAACGACTGCCGCTGCACCAGCTCCACCTGCTGCTGGTGCACACGGCCGCCTTCGGCGCGGCGTACCGGAATGCGGTCACCCGGGCCGCCCGAGCGACGCTGGGCGGGACCGACCGCGCTACGGTCGACGGGTGACCGCCGCCCCGCCCACCGAGGGCGTCCTCGTCGACCGGTACGGCCGTGTCGCCCGGGACCTGCGCGTGTCGCTGACCGACAAGTGCAACCTGCGCTGCACGTACTGCATGCCGGCGGAGGGGCTGCCCTGGCTGGCCGGGCCGCAGCTGCTCGGCGACGACGAGATCGTCCGGCTGGTCCGGGTCGCTGTGGAGCGGCTCGGGGTGACCGAGGTCCGCTTCACCGGCGGCGAGCCGCTGATCCGGCCCGGGCTGGTCAAGATCCTCACCGAGGTGGCCGCGCTGACGCCCCGCCCCCGGATCTCCCTCACCACCAACGGCATCGGCCTGGCCCGGCTCGCGCCTGCGCTGCGCGCGGCCGGGCTGGACCGGGTGAACGTGTCGCTGGACACCCTCGACCGCGACCGGTTCACCCGGCTGACCCGGCGGGACCGGCTGGTCGACGTGCTGGCCGGGCTGGCCGGCGCCGCCACCGCCGGGCTCACCCCGGTCAAGGTCAACTCGGTGCTGATGCGGGGCGTCAACGACGACGAGGCTCCGGCGCTGCTGCGGTTCGCCCTCGACCACGGCTACGAGCTGCGGTTCATCGAGCAGATGCCGCTGGACGCCCAGCACGGCTGGGACCGGGCCAGCATGGTCACCGCCGACGAGATCCTGGCCTCGCTGGCCGGCGCGTACGCCCTGACGCCCGATCCGGCCGAACGGGGCGCGGCCCCGGCGGAGACCTGGCTGGTCGGCGGCGGGCCCGCCCGGGTCGGGGTGATCGCGAGCGTGACCCGGCCGTTCTGCGGCGACTGCGACCGGACCCGGCTCACCGCCGACGGCCAGGTCCGAGCCTGCCTCTTCGCCACCGACGAGTCCGACCTGCGCGGCGCGCTGCGCGCCGGGGCGGACGACGCCGAGCTGGCCCGCCGCTGGCAGGCGGCGATGCGGGGCAAGCGCGCCGGGCACGGCATCGACGACCCGGCCTTCCTGCAACCGGCCCGGCCGATGTCGGCGATCGGAGGCTGAGCCGTGGACCTCACCGTCCGCTACTTCGCCGGAGCCCGGGCCGCCGCCGGCCGCACCGAGGAGACCGCATCCGCCGGCCGGTCCCTGGACGAACTGATCGGTGAACTCGCCGAACGCCACGGGCCGCGGCTGGCCGCCGTGCTGCAGGTGGCGAGTTTCCTGGTCGACGGGGTCAACTGCCATGATCGTCGCGAGCCGTTGCCGGCCGGGGTCACGATCGACGTGCTGCCCCCCTTCGCGGGCGGCTGAGAGAGGGCTGGCATGTTGGCGATTCTGGGGTTCGTGGCCACCATGGCCCTGATCACCGGCCTGATCCACTTCTACCTGTGGAAGCGGCTGATCAAGGACACCACCCGTCCGGGGCGGTGGCGGCGCATCGGCAGCATGGCGGCGCTGCTGCTGGCGCTGCTCGTACCCGCCACGATGGCCGGCACCCGGGCCGCCGGTGCATTCTGGCTGGCCTGGCCGGGCTACCTCTGGCTGGCGGTGATGTTCTACCTGCTGGTCCTGCTGCTGGTGCTGGAAGTGCCGATGACGGTCGCCAGGCTGGTGCTGCGCCGCCGGTCGGCGATCGCCGAGCCGACCACCGCCGCGCCGGAGCCGGTGCTGGTCGGGGCGGCCGGCACCGCCGACCCGCCCGCCGTCGAGGCCGTCGACCAGCCCGACCACGACGCCTCGCGACGGCTGCTGCTGGCCCGGGGCGCGGCGATCTTCGCCGGGCTCACCGCCGCGTCGGTCACCGGGTACGGCGTCCGCACCGCGCTCGGCCCGCCGCAGCTGGACCGGGTGCGGATCCGGCTGGCCAAGCTCCCCCGGAGCATGGACGGGCTGCGCATCGCCACCGTCTCCGACATCCACCTCGGACCGCTGCGCGGGCGCGAGCACACCGAGCGGATCGTGGCCGCCATCAACCGCCTCGACGCCGACGTCGTCGCGGTCGTCGGTGACCTGGTCGACGGCTCGGTCGCCGAGCTGGGCGAGGCCGCCGCGCCGCTGCGGGACCTGCGCTCCCGGCACGGCAGCTACTTCGTCACCGGCAACCACGAGTACTACTCCGGGGTGGAGGAGTGGGTGCAGGAGCTGGACCGGCTGGGGCTGCAGGTGCTGCAGAACGAGCGGCGGGAGATCCAGGCCCGCGGCGGCGTGCTCGACCTGGCCGGGGTCAACGACGTCACCGCCGCCGGCACCGGGCTGGCCGCACCGGCCGACTACGCGGCGGCGCTCGGCGACCGGGACCCGTCCCGGCCGGTGGTGCTGCTGGCCCACCAGCCGGTCGCCGCGCACGAGGCGGCGAAGTTCGGCGTCGACCTGCAACTGTCCGGGCACACCCATGGCGGTCAGATCGTGCCGTTCAACCTGCTGGTCAAGCTCCAGCAGCCGGTGGTCTCCGGTCTCGGCGAGGTCGACGGGACCAAGGTGTACGTCACCAACGGCGCCGGCTTCTGGGGCCCCCCGGTACGCGTCGGCGCCCCACCCCAGATCACCCTGGTCGAACTGCGCGCCCCATAGCGCGCCGGGGCGGCGGAGTCCAGCACCGGATTGCTCAGGTCACGCGTACGCGTGGCGCCGGGCGGGTAGGGGACCGGCCGTGACAGGATGCGGCGTGCCTCCGTTCAGCGCCGCACCCCCCGGTGGCGTCCCGCCGTTCGTCGCGGACCTGCACATCCACTCGAAGTACTCGCGCGCGTGCAGCCGCGACCTCACCCTGCCCAACCTCGGCTGGTGGGCCCGGCGCAAGGGCATCGGCGTGCTCGGGACCGGGGACTTCACCCACCCCGCCTGGTACGACCACCTGCGCGAGACGCTGCACCCGGCCGAGCCGGGGCTCTACCGGCTCAGCCCCGAGGCGGAGCGGGACATCGCCCGTCGGCTGCCGCCCCGGCTGGCCGGCGCGGCGGAGGCGGACCCGGTCCGGTTCATGCTCAGCGTGGAGATCTCCACGATCTACAAGCGCGACGACCGGACCCGCAAGGTCCACCACCTGATCTACCTGCCCGACCTGGACGCGGTGGCCCGGTTCAACGCGGCGCTGGGCCGGATCGGCAACCTCGGCTCGGACGGCCGGCCGATCCTCGGGCTGGACTCCCGGGACCTGCTGGAAATCACGCTGGAGGCCAGCGCCGACGGCTACCTGGTCCCCGCGCACATCTGGACGCCCTGGTTCTCCGCGCTCGGCTCGAAGTCCGGCTTCGACGCGATCGCCGACTGCTACGCGGACCTGGCCGAGCACATCTTCGCGGTGGAGACCGGCCTCTCCTCCGACCCGGAGATGAACTGGCGGGTCGGCAGCCTGGACGGCTACCGGCTCGTCTCCAACTCCGACGCGCACTCCCCGCCCG
This sequence comes from Micromonospora sp. URMC 105, assembly GCF_051386295.1. Lineage (NCBI taxonomy): Bacteria > Bacillati > Actinomycetota > Actinomycetes > Micromonosporales > Micromonosporaceae > Micromonospora > Micromonospora sp. URMC 105. Next base: position 19,873 of record NZ_JBPQTL010000057.1, read on the forward strand.
CGCTGGCCCGGGAGGCGACGGTCTTCCGCTCCGACCGCGACTACTTCGCCATCCGCGAGGCGCTGCGCACCGGCGACGGGCTGGCCGGGACGATCGAGTTCTTCCCGGAGGAGGGGAAGTACCACGCGGACGGGCACCGGCTCTGCGGCGTCAACTGGTCGCCCGAGCGGACCCGGCAGGCCGGTGGGCGCTGCCCGGAGTGCGGCAAGCCGCTGACCGTCGGCGTGCTGAGCCGGGTCGAGGAGTTGGCCGACCGGCCGGCGGGGCACCGTCGGGCGCACGCCCCCGAGGTCACCCACCTGGTGCCGCTGGCCGAGATCCTCGGCGAGATCAACAAGGTGGGCGCACGGTCCAAGAAGGTCGAGGGCCGGCTCAACGAGCTGGTCGCCGCGCTCGGCCCGGAGCTGGAGATCCTCACCCGTACGCCGCTGGACGAGATCGGCCGGGTCGGCGGTGAGCTGCTGGCCGAGGGCATCGGCCGGCTGCGCCGCGGCGACGTCCGCCGGGTGCCGGGCTACGACGGCGAGTACGGCGTGATCACCCTCTTCGACCCCGCCGAGCTGGGCGCGAAGGCGACCGGAACGCAGGCGGAGACGCTCTTCGACGTACCCGTGCCGGCGCAGCGGCGGCCCGCGGAGCCGGCGGCGAAGCCCAAGGCCCGGCGCCCGGCGACGGCCAAGGCGGAGCCGAAGCGGAAGGCCGCGCCGCCACCCCCGCCACCGATCGCGCCGGCGCCCTCGCCGCACGAGCCGTTCGAGCCGATGCTCGCCGGCATGGAGGAGGTCGGCACCGGCCTGCTCGACCGGTTGGACGCAATGCAGCGGGTGGCCGCGTCCGCGCCGGGAGGTCCGCTGCTGATCGTGGCCGGGCCGGGCACCGGCAAGACCCGGACGCTGACCCACCGGATCGCCTACCTCTGCGCCGAGCTGAACGTCTTCCCCGAGCAGTGCCTGGCGATCACCTTCACCCGGCGGGCCGCCGAGGAGCTGCGGCACCGCCTCGACGGGCTGCTCGGCCCGGTGGCCGAGGACGTCACCGTCGGCACGTTCCACTCGCTCGGGCTGGCCATCCTGCGGGAGAACGCGGACGCCGCCGGGCTGCCGGCGGACTTCCGGATCGCCGACGACGCGGACCGGACCGCCGCCCGCGCCGAGGCCGGTGACGACCCGGACCGCTACACCGCGCTGCTGCGCAAGCAGGACCTGGTCGACCTGGACGAGCTGCTGACCCTGCCGGTCGCGCTGCTGCAGGCCGACAAGAAGCTGGTACGCGACTACCGCGAGCGCTGGCGGTGGATCTTCGTCGACGAGTACCAGGACGTCGACGCGGTTCAGTACGAGCTGCTGCGCCTGCTCAGCTCCGCCGACGGCAACCTCTGCGCAATCGGCGACCCGGACCAGGCGATCTACTCGTTCCGGGGCGCGGACGTGGGGTACTTCCTGCGCTTCTCGCAGGACTTCACCGACGCCCGGCTGGTCCGGCTGAACCGCAACTACCGCTCGTCGGCCCCGATCCTCGCCGCCGCCGTGCAGGCCATCGCGCCGTCGTCGCTGGTGCGCGGCCGCCGGCTCGACCCGGCCCGGCTCGACCCGGAGGCACCGCTGGTCGGCCGCTACCCCGCGGCCTCCGTCGCCGACGAGGCCGATTTCGTGGTACGCACCATCGACGAGCTGGTCGGCGGCCTCTCCCACCGGTCCCTGGACTCGGGCCGGATCGACGGCCGGTCCACCACGCTCTCGTTCTCCGACATCGCGGTGCTCTACCGCACGGATTCGCAGGCCGCCCCAATCGTGGACGCCCTCGCCCGGGCGAACATCCCGGTGCAGAAGCGCTCGCACGACCGCCTGCGGGACCGGCCCGGGGTGACCGCCATCGCCCGGGAGCTGCGGCACGCCGACGGCCTCGGCGGCGGGCTGCCCGCCCGGGTACGCCTCGCCGGTCAGGTGCTCGCCGAGCGGTTCGCCGCGCCCACCCTGGACGGCTCCGGCACGGTACGCCCCGAGGACGTCCGCACGGCGGTCGACCTGCTCACCCCGCTGGCCCGCCGGTGCGGCGACGACCTCGGCCTGTTCCTGTCGCAGCTCGCCACCGGCGCGGAGGTGGACGCGCTCGACCCGCGCGCCGAGGCGGTCACCCTGCTCACCCTGCACGCCGCCAAGGGGCTGGAGTTCCCGGTGGTCTTCCTGGTCGGGGCCGAGGACGGGCTGCTGCCGCTGCGCTGGCCCGGCACCGAGCCGGACGACGACGCGGTCGCCGAGGAGCGGCGGCTCTTCTTCGTCGGCCTGACGCGCGCCCAGGACCGCCTCTACGTCAGCCACGCCGCCCGCCGGGTCCGGCACGGCGCGGAGCGGGAGTGCCGCCCGTCGCCGTTCCTCGACGTGATCGACCCGGGGCTGTTCGAACGCTTCGGCGAGACCGAGCCGCGCCGGCCGAAGGACCGCCAGCTCCGCCTGATCTGAGCCGCCGGGCCGGGCCGCGCCCCGCCGCGGCCACGGAACGGTGACCTCCGCCCAGCCGGACATCCCGACGAGCGTGATACCTCAGAGTCATCTTGATGCCTGTCAGGTATCACGCTCGGCAGGGGACGGGCCTGCACCGCAGGCGCCGGCGAGCAGCCCGGCCAGCCAGGCCGCGCGCACAGGCAGCCAGGGCGAGCAGCACGGCCAGGCAGGCCGAGCGCACAGGCAGCCAGGCCGAGCAGCCCGGCCAGTCCAGGCCGCGCAGCTCAGGTGAGCAGCACGGCCAGCCAGGCGCCGGCGAGCAGCGCCGGGCCGAACGGCAGGGCGGTGTCCCGGCGTACCCGCCGGGCGGCCAGCAGGGCGAGCACCAGCACGCCGTTGAGCAGGTGCGGCAGGAGCAGCCCGTAGCCGAGGGTCGACCAGCCCAGCCAGCCGAGCGGCAGACCGAGAGCGGCGGCGAGCTTCACGTCGCCGAAGCCGAGCCGGGCGCCGGGCAGCAGCGCCAGCACGACGTACCCGGTGAAGGAGATCGCCGCCCCGGCGAGGGCGACCGCCAGGCGGCCCGGCGTGCCGGCGGCGAGCGCGGCCACGCCGAGGCTGGCGCCACCGCCGAGGGCGACGGCGCCCACCAGCGGGTCGGGCAGCCGCAGGCAGGCCAGGTCGACCGCCGCGAGCACCACTCCGCAGCCCGCCACCAGCAGGTACGCCGGCAGGGCCGGGTCCGGCCCGAGCGCGGCGGCGAGCCCGGCGAACACCACCGCCCCGAGCAGCGCCCAGCCAACCGTCGACCGGACCGGGGTGGGGGCGGGCGGGTCCGGAGCCGGGGCGAATCGGCAGGCGGACGCCGGTGCCAGCGCGCCGACCAGCGCGCCGCAGAGCGCGGCGGCGGCCACCAGCCCGACGGACACGGGCCGGGACGTTACCGGTGCGCCGGCTCCGTGGCTGTCCCGTCGGCGGTCTCCGCCATCGGTCGCCGGGGTCGCTCGGTGCTCACCACCAGCGCCACGCCGGCCACGATCACCGCGCCGCCGAGCAGCACCTGCGCGGTGATCGGCTCGGCGACCAGCAGCGCGCCGAGCCCGACCGCGACGGCCGGGTTGACGTAGGCGTAGGTGGCGACCAGGGAGATGGGCGCGTGGTGCAGCAGCCAGACGTACGCGGTGAAGGCCACCAGGGAGCCGGCCACCATCAGGTACGCCAGCGCCGCCCAGGACCGGGTGCTCACCTCGGCCGCCGAGAACCCCTGCAGCTCGCCCCGGGCCAGGGCGAACCCGGCGAGCGCCGCCGCGCCCGCGAACATCTCGTACACGGTGGCGACGAACGGGTCGGCGGGCATGGCCAGCCGGCCGGAGAGGAACGAGCCGATCGACCAGGAGGTGGCCGCCGCGACCACGGTGAGCGCGCCGGCCAGCGGCACCGCGCCCGTGCCGCCGGTGGGGAGCACCAGCAGCACCAGGCCGAGGAAGCCGAGCGTCACTCCGGCGAAGGTCCACCCGCGCGGCCGGTCCCCGGTGGCCGTGCGCAGCAGCACCACCAGCAGCGGCACGGTGGCCACCAGCAGCGCGGCGATGCCGGACGGCACGGCCACCCCGGGCGGACCGGACTCCGCGAGCACCACCAGGCCGTTGCCGCCGGCCAGCAGGAGCACCCCCACCAGGGCGGCGGAGCCGAGCTGACGCCGGTCGACCCGCAACGCCCCCGGTCCGCGGCGCAGCCGCAGGACGACGGCGAGCACCAGCCCGGCGGCGGCGAACCGGAGGGCCGCCGACGCGAGCGGCGGCATCGACTCCACGGCGATCCGGATGCCGAGATAGGTGGAGCCCCACAGGACGTAGACCAGCAGCAGCGCCGTCCAGATCAGACCTGGCCGGGCCGGTGTCGCACTCGCGGGAGGTGAGCTCATCGGTGGACCACGCTACGGTGACCACGGCGTCGGTGTCCCGCACGGGTGGCCGGCCTCTCAGCACGAGTACGCAGGAGGCGTGCATGGCGAACTACGGGCCACCCGGTGGCGCCCCGGAGCCGTGGAGCGGGCGACGCCCGGACGACGCGTACGGCGCCGCACCGGACCCGCACGGTAGGCCGGGCTGGGGCCCGCCGCCCACCGGCTACCCGACCTACCCGCAACCCGGCTACCCGGCCACCGAGGTCCACCCGGCCACCGAGCCGTACCGGTCGGCCGGCCCGAACGCGTACCTCGGCGACCCGGCACCGCCGCGGCCGGCTCGGCGCCGGGGTCCGCTGATCGCGGTGCTGGCTGTGCTGGCGGTGCTGGTCCTCGGCGGTGCCGCCACCCTCTGGTACCTGGCCGGGCGGGACGACGACTCGGTGCCGGCCACCGCGCCGAGCGCCTCCGCCGAACCGGGTGCGGCGCTGCCCGGACCGCCCGAGCCGGCACCGACCACCCCCGCGCCGGCCTCGTCGGCCGATCCGCGCTTCGTCAAGGCGGGGCAGTGCGTTCGCAACGAGGGCACGGCGGGCGGCAAACCCAAGTTGCTGATCACCGACTGCGCCGCGAAGACGTACGAGGTGCTGCGGCGCTTCGACGGGGAGACCAGCGGTGAGAAGGACGCCGAGGCGAAGTGCGCCAAGGTGTCCGGCTACACCAACTGGTACTTCTTCGACAGCGAGCTGGACACCCTCGACTTCGTCCTCTGCCTGAAGCAGCGCTGACCTCGGTAGGCCAATCTTGCCCTATCTAGCATCTGCGCTAGACAGCCCGAGATTCCGGTCGAGGTCCCGAGACACGCCGGTAGCCCCATCTATGCATCTCTAGTCGTGCGACTAGACGGCCCGATACTGTGCGATGCGTGGATCCGGTCCGCAACCCGTACGCTCCCGGCGCCGGCCAGCGCCCGCCCGAACTCGCCGGCCGAGGGCGGGAGCTGGACGTCTTCGACGTGGTCCTGGAGCGCATCGCCCGGGGCCGCCCCGAGCGCAGCCTGATGCTCACCGGGCTGCGGGGCGTCGGCAAGACGGTGCTGCTCAACGCCCTCCGCTCGCAGGCGATCAACCACCTCTGGGGCACCGGCAAGATCGAGGCCCGGCCGGACCAGTCACTGCGCCGGCCGGTGGCCGCCGCCCTGCACATGGCCGTCCGTGAGCTGGCCCCCCGGCACCGCGCGCCCGACCGGATCGACGCCTTCCTCGGCGTGCTCAAGGCGTTCGCCCAGCGCTCCGCGCCGACCGGACGCGGAGCCGCCCCGAAGCTGCGCGACCGCTGGCAGCCCGGCATCGACGTGCCGGCGAGCAGCGGCCGGGCCGACTCCGGCGACATCGAGATCGACCTGGTCGAGCTGCTCACCGACGCGGCGGGGGTGGCCGCCGACGTGGGCACCGGAATCGCCGTCTTCATCGACGAGATGCAGGACCTCGGCGCGGAGGACGTCTCCGCGCTCTGCGCCGCCTGCCACGAGCTGTCCCAGCTCGGCGCGCCCCTGATCGTGGTGGGTGCCGGCCTGCCGCACCTGCCGGCCGTGCTCAGCGCCGCCAAGTCCTACTCCGAGCGGCTCTTCCGCTACCAGCGCATCGACCGCCTCGACCGGATCGCCGCCGACCACGCGCTCTGCGCGCCGGCCGAGCGGGAGCAGGTCGAGTACGAGCAGAAGGCCCTCGACCTGCTCTACGAGAAGTCCGGCGGCTATCCCTACTTCGTCCAGGCGTACGGGAAGGCGACCTGGGACCACGCGCCGCGTTCGCCGATCACCGCCGCGGACGTCCGGGTGGCCGCTCCCGAGGCGGAGGCCGAGCTGGCGGTCGGCTTCTTCGGCTCCCGCTTCGAGCGGGCCACCCCGGCCGAGCGGGAGTACATGCGCGCCATGGCCACGCTGTCGCTGGTGGAGGGGGAGGCCGACGGCGGCGGCCGGGACGACATGGACGCGGCCGTGCCGACCGCGGAGATCGCACGGGCGCTGGGGCGCAAGCCGGCCAGCCTGTCGCCGGCCCGGGACGCGCTGATCAAGAAGGGGCTCATCTACTCGGGCGAGCGGGGCACGGTCGCCTTCACCGTCCCGCACTTCGGCCGCTACCTGCGTACCCAGCCGGCCTGACCGCCGACGGTCCGCGACGGGCGCGTGGGGTCAGACGCGGGACCAGGGCGCCGGGAAGAGCACCTCGCCGCGCGGCGGCGGACCCTCGCCGCTGACGCTCGGCGGCAGCACCAGCGCCTGCCAGGGCTCCCCGAGACCCGACCAGGGGCTGGTCAGCCCCAGCCGGTCCGCCCGGCTGAACCCGAACCGCCGGTAGTAGCCGGGGTTGCCGAGCACCACCACCAGGCGCTCACCCAGCTCGGTCGCCGCGTCCAGCCCGGCCTGCACCGCCGCCGTGCCGTGCCCAACCCGCTGCCGGTGCGGGGCCACCGCGACCGGCCCGAGCGCCAGCGCCGGGGCACGGTGGTCGTCGGAGCGGACGAAGACCCGGCTGAGCAGGGCGTAGCCGACCACCTCGCCGCCGTACTCGGCCACCATCGCCAGCTCGGGGATCCAGGCGTCGCTGTCGCGCAGCTCGTCGACGAGCGCCACCTCGCCGGGGACCGCGGCGTCCGGGCGGGCGAAGGCGGCTGCCAGCACCATGCGGACCGGGGCGATGTCCGCCGGGTCCTCGGGGCGCAGCCGCAGGGTAGTCACCCGCGCGACGTTACCCCGCCGGGCGCGTCCATCAGCGACGGTCGCTCGAATCGGCGTGGCGTCACGTCCATGTCGGAAGGTCCCGGATCGGCCGTTGTCGGGGTAGCGGACGCCCGGACGGGGTATGACTGATCCATGAAACCCGTGCGCTCCCTCGCCCGCGTCATGTTGAGCGGCATTTTCGTGGTCAGCGGCGCCCGCAACTTCCAGCACCCCCAGCGCCTCGTGGCCGCCGCCCAGCCGATCACCGACCGGATCGCCCCCATGATCTCGAACGCCGCGCCGCAGCTCCCCACCGACACCACCACCCTGAGCCGCGCCAATTCGGCGGTGCAGCTCGCCGCCGGCCTGATGCTGGCGAGCGGGCGGTTCGCCCGGCCGGCCGCGCTGGTGCTCGCCGGCACGCTGGTGCCGGTCACCGTGGCCGGGCATCCCTTCTGGAAGAACGACGACCCGGCCATGCGCAACAACAACCAGGTCCACTTCCTGAAGAACCTCGGGCTCTTCGGCGGGCTGCTGCTCGCTGCCGCCGACACCGAGGGAAAGCCGGGTCTGCGCTGGCGGACGGGTCACCGCATCGGTCACTCTCGACGTTCCGTGACCCGCGCGGTGCGTACCGCCCGCCGGGAAGCGCGGATCGCCGCCCTCTCGGCCTCCGCCGCCCGGCGACTCCCAGGCTGACCTGCGTCAATACGGCCATCACCCCCCGCAAGGCCGCGAATTACCTGAACCACCCGACTGCCGTTAACGCGGTGGAAATGTCAAAAACATGTGTGGGATCGGACACGGTCGCATAACGCGGGAGGCATCAACGTGAGGCGCCGTTCTAGGCTCCGTACCGGACCTGGACGGGTAGGACGACCTTGGTACGGGGGTGGCCACGCCATGCCGGCGATCGTCGGTAGACGGCTGGACCGCCTCGCCCCAGTCCGTCGCGCAACGCGTGGGATCGATCGTAGGACAGTCGTACGGATCGGCATCGTGGCCGCCGTCGCCTATGCCGCATGGCTCGCCATCGGTGCTTTCGGGCGGCCGTACAACTTCTTCGACATGAAGATCTACCACGGCGCGGTGGTGTGGTGGGCGAGCGGTCACGAGCTGTACGAGTTCATCGCGCCGACCACCACCCTCGGCTTCACCTACCCGCCGTTCGCCGCCCTGATGATGCTGCCGATGGCGCGGCTGCCGGTCGAGGCAGCCGGCTGGATCAACGCGGCGGGCAGCATCGGCGCCCTCGCCCTCGTGCTGGCCGCGCTGCTGCGCCCGATCGTGGACCGGCTCGCCTGGCCGCTCTGGTTCACCGTGGGCATCGCGACGTCGATGTCCGTCGCCATCGAACCGGTTCGGGAAACCCTCGGGTACGGCCAGGTCAACCTGCTGCTCTTCGCGCTGATCATGGCTGATCTGGTGGGGCTGCGCTGGCGGTCCCGGCGAGGCACCCACGGTCGCCCGACCGACGGGGTGTTCCTGCGCTTCTTCTACAGCGGGGCGTGGGCCGGCATGGGCATCGGCCTGGCCACCGCCGTCAAGCTGACTCCCGCGCTCTTCATCGTGTACCTGCTGATCACCCGGCAGTGGCGCACGGCGGCCACCGCCGTCGGCACCACCATCGGCGTGACGCTGGGGACGTTCGCGCTGGTCGGGACGGAGTCCCGGGCCTACTTCGGCGGCGTGCTCTGGCAGACCGAGCGGGTCGGCGCGGCGGACATGACGCCGAACCAGTCGCTGGCCGGCCTGCTCGCCCGGCTGTACGACTCGATCGAGACGCCCGGGCTGCTCTGGCTGTCGTTCTCGGTGCTGATCCTGGCGGTCGGGCTCTCCCGCGCCGCGACCGCCCGCGCCGACGGCGACGAACTCACCGCGTTCACCCTGGTCGGGCTGACCGCCAACGTGATCAGCCCGATCTCCTGGACGCACCACCTGGTGTGGGTCATCCCCGCGATCGTCGTGCTCGCCGACGCCGCCGTACGCCGCCGCGAGGCGAGCCGGGGCCTGGCGGCGCGCGGCGGCCAGGCGTCCTCGTACGGGGGGCCGCCCGGGGTCAACGGGCTGCGCCCGCCGATCTGGTACCCGACGCTGACCGGCCTGCGGCACGCCGTCGCGGCGATCGGGCTCTACCTGCTCTTCCTCGTCTCGCCCATCTGGCCGTACGAGCACCAGCTCCCGGAGGTGTCGCACTACCAGGACGGGCTTTTCGGCGCGCTGATGGAGAACTCGCTCGCGCTGGCGCTGATCGTCCTGGTCGCCGCGCTGCCCTGGCGCCCCGGCGCCGAACCGGCCTTCTACACCGACCGCTTCCCACGCACCACCGCCGCCCGCCGCTGACCCCGCGCGCCTGCGTTACGGGTGGGGTCAGGGGCAGTTGACCCATTCCTCGGTGCCGTCGGCGAAGACCTGGCGCTTCCAGATCGGTAGGCGGGCCTTGACCTCGTCGACCAGGCGGGCGCAGGCCGCGAAGGCGGCGGCGCGGTGCGCGGTGCTGACCGCGGCGACCAGTGCCACGTCACCGATCTCCAGCCGGCCGATCCGGTGCGACACCGCGACCGCGTACACGTCGGGGTCGGCGGCGATCTCGGCGGCGACCTCGCGGAGCACGTCGGCGGCGCTCGGGTGACCCTCGTACTCCAGCAGGGTGACCGGGCGGCCGTGGTCGTGGTCGCGGACCACGCCCTGGAAGGAGACCACCGCGCCGGCCCGGCGGTCGGCGACCGCCGCCTCGTGCGCGGCCAGGTCGAGCGGCTGGTCGGTGACCGTCAGCACGGGCACCGTCGGATCGGCGGTCACCACGAGCGCTCCCCGGGCAGCAGCGGCAGCGGTACGACCGGCACCCGGGCCCCGACCTCGCCCGTGGTGCCCGGCCGGATCACCGCGAATCCGTCGGCGCCGGCCAGCCCGCGCAGCATCGCCGAGCCGACGTGGCGCACCGGGTGGGCGGTGCCGGCGGCCCGGTCCACCCGGACCAGGGCCAGGTGGGTGTAGTCGCCCCGGCCGGGCACCGGCTCGGCGAGCGTGGCGTGCGGCAGCGCGGGCATCGGCCGGCCGGTCAGCCCGGCGAGCAGCGGCGCGACCAGCGAGACCAGCGCGACGATCGCCGACTGCGGGTTGCCCGGCAGGCCGGCGACGAAGCGGACCCGGCCGTCGGCGCCGGCGAGCCGGGCCAGCAGCATCGGGAAGCCGGGGCGGACGGCGACGGTGTTGACCACGTAGTCCGCCCCCAGCGCCTCCAGCGTGGGGTGCAGGTGGTCGACCGGGCCGTGCATCGTCCCGCCGGTGGTGCAGACCAGGTCGGCGTTGGTCAGCGCGGACCGCAGGGCCGCGACGTGTGCGGGAAGGGTGTCCGCCACCGGGCCGACCACGTCGGAGGAGCGCACCTGGCAGCCGTACCGGCGCAGCCAGGCCGGCACCGCCGGACCGAGCGCGTCACGTACCCGACCGGCGCCGGGCGGGCCGGCGGTCAGCAGCTCGTCGCCGAACACCAGCAGCGCGGCCCGGGGTGGCCGCCGCACCGCCAGCTGGTCGTGGCCGCAGGAGGCGGCCAGCCCGATCAGGGCCGGGTCGACCGGGGTGCCGGCGGGGAGCAGTTCCTCCCCCGCGTACGCCTCCTCGCCCGGCTCCCGCCACTCCGGGCTCGGCCGCGGCGTGCCGGTCACCCGACCGTCCGCGGTACGGCTCGACTCCTCGATCCGGAGCACGGCCGTGGTGCCCTCCGGAACCATCGCGCCGGTGGCGATCTCGACGGTGGTGCCGTCGGCGGTCAGCGGGGGCGGCGTGCTGCCGGCCAGCACCCGCCCGACCACGTCCCACGGCCCGTCGCCGCGCACCGCCCAGCCGTCCACGCTGGAGGTGGGGAAGGCGGGCAGGTCGGTGCGCGTGGTCAGCGGCTCGGCCAGGGTGTGCCCGTCGACGTCGGCGAGCGGCCGCCGGACCGCAGGGAGTGCGGCGGCGAGGCCGACCGCGTACACCCGGGAGCGGGCCTCCTCCCAACCGGCCGGCGGCGGCGCCGCGACCTGCGCCGCGGCGGCGGCGGTTTCCGTGCTCACCGGGGGCCTCCGTTCACCGACGTGCGGTACGCGCGTCACCTCCGCGCGCTCACCGGGCGAGCCTATCGCCGTGGACGTGGGACCGTGCGTCAGTGGTCGCCGCCGCGTAGCTGATCGACGGCGTGGACGAGGATCGGGCCGAGCACGGCGAGGCCGTCGCGTGCGCCGCCAGTCGACCCGGGCAGGTTGACCACGAGCATCCGGCCGGCCACCCCGGCGACCCCCCGGGACAGGGCCGAGGTGGGGACCCGGTCCCGGCTGTGCGCCCGGATCGCCTCGGCGATGCCGGGGATCTCGTAGTCGAGCAGCGCCCGCGTCACGTCGGGCGTCCGGTCGGTGGGGGTGATGCCGGTGCCGCCACTGGTCAGCACCACGTCGATCCCGTCTGCCAGGGCGGCCCGCAACGCCTCGCCGACCGGCTCGCCGTCGGGAACCACCACCGGCTCGTCGACGGCGCAGCCCAGCTCGCGCAGGCCCGCCACGAGCAGCGGACCGCTGGTGTCGGCGTAGACGCCGGCGGCGGCCCGGTTGGAGGCCACCACCACCCGGGCCCGGATCACGGCCGGCCCTCCGGGCGGACCCACTCGCCGGTCTTGCCGCCGGACTTGCGGAGCACCCGTACCGCGTCGACCGAGGCGGCCGGGTCGACCGCCTTGACCATGTCGACCAGGGCCAGCCCGGCCACCGCCACCGCGGTCAGCGCCTCCATCTCCACGCCCGTCCGGTCGGCGGTCCGCGCCGTGGCGGTGATCTCGACGGTGTCCTCGGTGAGCCGCAGGTCGACCGTCACGCCGTGCAACGCGATCGGGTGACAGAGCGGGATCAGGTCGGGGGTGCGCTTGGCGCCCATGATGCCGGCGAGCCGGCCGACCGCCAGCGCGTCGCCCTTGGGCAGGCCGTCGCGGCGCAGCAGGTCGACCACCTCGGCGGTGGTGCGCAGCCGACCGGCGGCCACGGCGAGCCGACCGGTGACGGGCTTGGCGGAGACGTCGACCATGCGGGCCGCGCCGGCCGGGTCGACGTGGGTGAGCTGCGCGGGATCGGTCACGAGGGCGAGCCTATCCGCCGGGTACGACCGGAACCGAGGACCGATTCCGCGCAACAAGCGCGACCCGGGCGTGACCATGGCCATTGCCCGATTCACGAGCCCCGTTCACCAGCGATTTCCCTGATCGTGACTAAACGGTTCAGCTGCCTCGGTGACCGCACGCAATGCACGTGCGAAGGCGGGGCGACGACCGGCGGACATGTGACCGCGGAAAGACGCAACTTACAGAACGCGAATCACGACGAATGTTCGGTCGTCACGGTGCGAGAGTTCCGGCACGACTACCCTCCGTCGACCGACGGCCGACTGGTCGCTTCCGGGTCGGTCGGCCACCACCTCGGGGTACCTGGAAGTGGAGCCCTGCGCCCGATGTCGAAAAGGTTGCAGGTCCACCATTATCTATCGTTAACAAGAACCGATGGATGCGCAGCGGTCAGTCTCCGTGAGGGAACGGAACGTCACGACTTACCGCCCAATTCTCATCTATTGCCCATAGTCACATTTATCCCTCCAAAACTGGCCTAACCGCACTTAGGCTGTGCTGGTCCAAGACGCCGACCCCGGGTCGGATCCGGTGACCAGTGAAGGGATCAGGGCTATGACCAAGTCCGCGCACGAGTGGTGGTAGACGTTGTGGCGACGGGATGACCGCACGTAGCCTTGGCCTCTGCTCAGCGAGACCGAGTGGCAGTCGAGGACGCGGTGGCACGACCGGGCGAAAGCAAGACGGAGGCCGAGCGGCAGCTGACGCTGCACGTCGGCCTCGTCTGCGTGGTGGCCGCCGTCGCGGTGATCTTCTCCGTGCGCCAACTGGTCCACCTCGGTCTCTCCGGTGACGACCTCGCGCTGTCCCTCACCCTGGTCTTCATGGCCGCCCTCGGTGTCCGGATCAACTGGCGGATCCGCATCGGCGCGACGGTGCACGCGATCTCGTGGAGCGAGACGGCCATCGTCCTCGGCCTGGCGGTCGCACCGGCGCCGCTGGTGGTGCTGACCACCGGAGTCGGCGTGGCGACCGCGCTGTTGTCGATCAGGCCGTCGCCGTTGAAGACCGCCTTCGGCGTGGCGAAGAGCACCCTGCTGGCCGCCGGCGCCGGCCTGACCCTGTACGCGGTGGGCTGGTCGGAGACGGCCGACCTCCAGCACGTCATCGGCATGGTCGGCGTCGCCTATGCCGCCGCGGTGCTCCTCGACGAGGTGCTCACCCTGCCGGTCATCGCACTGGCCACCGGCACCCAGGTCCGCCGGCTCTTCCTGGACGATCTCTGGCTGCGCCTGACCAGCGCATTCGCCCGCTTCGTCCTGATCGCCGTCACCCTGGTCATCCTCCGGGGGGACCCCCGGCTGCTGCTGGCGGTGCCACCGCTGGTCCTCAGCCTGCACCTGCTCTACTCCAACCGGGTCAAGGCCCGCACCGAGCAGCAGGCCTGGCAGCGCCTCGCCCGGACCACCGACGCGCTCAACGTCGTCGACCTGGACAAGGTCCTCACCACCGCGGTCACCCAGGCCGGCGAGCTCTTCTCCGCCGACGAGGTCGAGATCGAGCTGCACGACGGCGGCCGCACCGTCCGCGGCGCCGGCGGCACCATCGGGTACGACGGGCCGGCCGGCGAACCCAGCACGGTCGACGGTGCGGTGCTGTCGGCCCGGCTGGAGGGGCACGACGGCAGCGCCGACGTGGGCGTGCTGCGGCTGCGCTTCCGCGGCCCGGTCCAGCTCTCGGAGCGAGAGCAGTACACGCTGCGCACCTTCGCCTCGGCGCTGTGCACCGCGGTCCGCAACGCCCAGGCGTACGCCGAGCTGGCCCGGGTGGCCGCCGAACACGCGCACGCCGCCACCCACGACGCGCTGACCGGCCTGGCCAACCGGCGGCACCTGCTGGAGCGCGGCACCGAGCAGCTCAGCACCCGGCACGCCGAAGGGGTGACCGCGCTGGTGCTGATCGACCTCAACCACTTCAAGGAGGTCAACGACACCCTCGGCCACGCCGCGGGGGACCAGGTGCTGATGCAGGTTGCCGACCGGTTGCGGGCCGCCGCGCGGCCCGAGGACCTGGTGGCCCGCCTCGGCGGCGACGAGTTCGCCGTGCTGCTGTGCGGGCTGCCCGCCCCGGCCGTCGCCGCGCATCGGGCGGAGGCCCTGATCGGCACCCTGCACGAGCCGCTGGACGTCGACGGCATGCGGATCAGCGTCGAGGCCAGCGGCGGCATCGCCGCCGCCCCCGCCAGCGGCGGCATGCCCGAGCTGCTGCGCCGCGCCGACGTGGCGATGTACCAGGCCAAGCGGGCCGGTCAGCGGATCTCCACGTACGCCCCGACCCGCGACACCGCCGACCTCGGCCGGCTCACCCTCGGCGGCGAGCTGCCCCGGGCGGTGGCCGACCACGAGTTCACCGTCAACTTCCAGCCCATCGTGGACCTGGGCACCGGCGAGGTGACCGGCGCCGAGGCACTGGCCCGCTGGCACCACCCCACCCACGGCATGATCGACCCGCTGCGCTTCCTGGAGGCCGTGGAACGCTCCGGCCTGCTTCCCGCGTTCGCCGAGGCGATCCTCGACCAGGCACTGCTGGCCGCCGTCAGCTGGCGGGCGGCCGGGTTCGACCTGCCGGTCTCGGTCAACGTCTCCCCGCGCAGCCTGCTCGACGCCCGCTTCCCCGGCGCGGTGCTGGCCCGGCTGCGCGCGCACGACCTCCCGCCCGACCGGCTGGTGCTGGAGCTGACCGAGACGCTGACGCTGAGCCAGCTCGACGTGGTCGACCGGGTGCTCAGCCGGCTCCGCGACTCCGGCGTGCGGCTGGCCCTGGACGACTTCGGGACCGGCTACTCCAGCCTCTCGCTGCTCTCCCGCATCCCGGTGCACGAGCTGAAGATCGACCGCAGCTTCGTCACCGCCATGGAGAGCTCGGCCGAAGCCGCCGCCGTCATCCGCTCCACCCTCGACCTCGGCCGCAGCCTCGACCTCACCGTGGTCGCCGAGGGGGTGGAGAGCGAGCCGCAGCGCCGGGCGCTCTGGGAGCTGGGCTGCGCGGCCGGCCAGGGCCACCTCTTCGCCCGCCCGCTGCCTGCCGGCAGTCTCCTCGCCGCCCTGCAACGCGGCTCGGGCGGGCGCCCGGGCACCCTCGTCGCACCGCTGCACGACACCGGTGCCGTCATCCGCCTCGCCCCCGGCCGTCGCCAGCCCGGCCGAAGCCGTCCGACGGGTCTGCCACACTTGCCGGCGTGACCGCCGCCTCCCGCACCTGGCGGGCCCTCGACTCCGCCGCCGGCGGCCTCGCCCTCGACCTCGGCCTGTACGCGCTCTCCGCCGCATTCGCCGCGATCACCGCCGCCACCTCCACCCTGCCCCCGCACCGCGCCTGGGGCAGCGTCGCCGCCATCGGCTACCTGCTGGCGACCCTGCTGGTCGTCGGCCAGCTCCTGCTCCGCGGCCGCCGTCCCGGGTTGGCCGGGGTGCCGGCCCGCTGGGCGGTCACCGGGCTCGCCTGGGCCACCACGGCCCTGCTGCCGCTCGTGCTGCAGAGCGCGCAACGGGCGTCGGGGCGTACCGACCGGGCGCAGGAGGAGGTGGTGGTCGTCGAGCACGCCGGGATCCGGCTCGCCGACCACGGCACCCCCTACCTGGGGCAGGACGCGATCGCCGCGCTCCCCCCCGACGAGCGGCTGCTCGGCTACACGCCGTACCAGCCGGGGATGGCGCTGTTCGGGCTGCCCCGGGCCGCTGCCGACGCCTGGTGGACCGACTCACGGGTCTGGTTCGCGCTGGTCACCGCGCTGGTGCTGGCCCTCGCCGTGGCCGCGCTGCGCCGCACCGGCCGCCCGTCGGCGACCCGCCCCGACGCGGCGGCGGTACTGCGCGGCGTGCAGGCCGCGACCGTGCTGCCGGTCTGCGCGCTCACCCTCGCCACCGGCGGCGACGACCTCCCCGTACTCGCGCTCTGCCTGCTGGCGCTGGCGCTCGCCGCCGTCGACCGGCCCGGCGCGGCCGGGGTGGCGGTCGGCCTCGCCGGCGCGTTGAAGCTCTTCGCCTGGCCGGTCGCCCTGGTCCTGATCTTCTGGGGTGCCACCCGGCGGGCCGGCCTCCGGGTCGCTCTCGGCGCGCTCGGCCTGCCCCTGCTCGCCCTGGTCCCGGCGCTGCTGGTCGACCGGGACGCGCTGGTGGAGAACGTGCTGCGGTTCCCGCTCGGCCACGGACTGGTGACCAGCCCCGCCCAGTCCCCCTTCCCCGGGCACCTGATCGCCACCGGGCTGCCCGGCGGCCGGGTGGTCGCCGCCACGCTGCTCGTCGCGGTCGGCGTGGCGATCGGCCTCCGGCTGCTGCGCCACCCGCCCGGCACCGCCGTCGCCACCGCACTGATCTGCGGATACGGCCTGCTGGCGGCGATCCTGCTGATGCCCACCACCCGCTTCGGCTACCTGCTCTACCCGCTCGCCCTGCTCGTCTGGGCACCCGCCCTGGCCGCCCGACCGGCCACGGTTTCGCCGGAGTCGCCGACGCGAGCCCTCAACAGGGCGTAGACCTGAGGACATGAGCAGCACCTATCGCGATCGTGAGGACGCCGGCCGCCAGCTCGCCGAACGGCTGACCGGTCTCGTCGGGGAACCGGACGTCATCGTGCTGGGGTTGGTCCGGGGCGGCGTGCCGGTGGCCCGGGTGATCGCCGACCGGATCGGCGCGCCCCTGGACGTCCTGGTGGTCCGCAAGCTCGGCATGCCCTGGGCGCCCGAGGTCGCCTTCGGCGCGCTCGGCCCCGGCGGCGTCCGGGTGCTCAACGACGTGGTCGCCGCGCGGCTGGGCCCCGACGAAATCGCCGAGGTGCAGCGCCGGGAGCAGGCCGAACTGGAACGCCGCGAGGCCCGGTACCGGGGCGGCCGACCGCCGCTGGACCTCACCGGCCGGACCGCCGTGATCGTCGACGACGGGCTGGCCACCGGCGCGACGGCCCGGGTATCCGTCCAGGTCGCGCGCCATCTCGGCGCCCGCCGGGTGGTCGTCGCGGTGCCGGTCGGCTCCCAGGAGGCGTACGAGATGCTCGCCGCCGAGGCCGACCAGGTGATCTGCGCCCAACGCCCGCCCGAGTTCGGCGCGGTCGGCGCGTACTACGAGGACTTTCACGAGGTCTCCGACGACGAGGTCAACGAGGCGCTGATCGCCACCGCCTGAATCTCGCGCCGACCGGGTACGGTCGAGCGATGCAGCTCACCTGTCCCAAGTGTCACGGAGACATGCGCCAGTACGAGCGCAGTGGAATCGTCATCGACCAGTGCACCGAGTGCCGGGGGATCTTCCTCGACCGCGGTGAACTCGAGAAGCTGTTCGAGGCCGAGGCGAACTGGAACCAGCAGCACGTCGCCGCCCCGACGCACGGGCAGCCCACCGGCCACGGCCCCGCCCAGCCCGGCGGGGGCGGCGCGTACCCGCCGGGC
>NZ_JBPQTL010000058.1:0-36512 GCF_051386295.1 Micromonospora sp. URMC 105
AAGCACCCTGTTGAGTTCTCAAAGAACAACCACACACCATCCGAAAGCTCTACACCGTAGAACCCCCGTCCGGGGCATTTACGCTCTGTCGTGACCGCTCGCTCTCGCGCCGGGCACTTTTACTACGTTACCCGCCGGTTTCCGCCGTGTCAAACCGCTCTGCAGCGATCCGCACCACTTCCACCACAATTCCAGGCACCACAATTCGACCGGCTCTCACCGACGTCCTCATGGCTTCCGACAGGCCGGCCGCCCGCGGTCACCCGCGTCCCGTCCGCTTCCCTGCCGGCGATGAACCATACCCGGTCGGTTCCGCCTCACCAAATCGACCCTCAGGCCGATCCGGGGCACCGCCCGGTCCAGGCTCACATGGGACTCAACCCATCCGACCCTGGGGTCATTCCCGGCGCCTCCAGGCCCGCTTCCGCAAGCTCTGAAGGAGCCCGGTCCAGGCTCGTACCGGATCACAACCCGGCCGACCCCCGAACCATTCCCGCGCTCCGGCCTCGCAGGCTTTCGCCTGTTTCGTCCGTTCCGCGCTGGCAGAGAGAAAGTTACGCGCCCGGCGAGTTGATCGTCAACTCGGCCGGGCGCGTCCCGCGTCACACCATCAAGAGACGGCTATCCGCACAGCTCAACCCCCGCAAAGGAGCGCTTGCCACGGCGCAGCACCAGGTACCGCCCGTGCAGCAGGTCCTCCGGTGCGACGGTCGCGTCCACCTCGGTCACCCGGGTGTTGTTGACGTAGGCACCGCCCTCGGCGATCACCCGCCTCGCCTCCTTGAGGCTGGGCACCAGGCCCGAGTCGCGCAGCAGCCCGGCCACGTCGGGCAGCTCGGTCAGGTGAACCAGGCCGGCCTCGGTCAGCGCGGCCCGCAGCGTCTCCGGGGTCAGGTCGTCGAGCGACCCCCGGCCGAAGAGCGCCTGGCTGGCCGCCACGGCCTGGGCCATCTCCCGCTCGCCGTGCACCAGGGTGGTCAGTTCTTCCGCGAGGGCCCGCTGGGCCGTCCGGGCGGCCGGCCGCTCGGCGGTCTCCTTCTCCAGCGCCTCGAGCTCCTCGCGGGAGCGGAAGCTGAAGTAGCGCAGGTAGCGGGTGACGTCCCGGTCGTCGGCGTTGACCCAGAACTGGTAGAAGGCGTACGGGCTGGTCATCTCGGGGTCGAGCCAGACCGCGCCGCCCTCGGTCTTGCCGAACTTGGTCCCGTCGGAGCGGGTCACCAGCGGGGTGGTGAAGGCCTGCACCGGGCCGGCGCCCCGGCGCCGGACGTAGTCGACGCCGGCGGTGATGTTGCCCCACTGGTCGGAGCCGCCGTACTGGAGCTGGCAGCCGTGCCGGCGGTGCAGCTCGAAGAAGTCGTTGGCCTGGAGCAGCTGGTAGCTGAACTCGGTGAAGCTGATCCCCGTCTCCAGGCGCGCCCGCACCACCTCCCGGGCGAGCATCTTGTTCACCGGGAAGTGCTTGCCGACGTCGCGGAGGAACTCGACCACCGACATCTCGCCGGTCCAGTCCAGGTTGTTGACCAGTTGCGCCGCGTTCTCCCCGGTGTACGACACGAAGGGCGAGAGCTGGTCGCGGATGCGCTGCACCCAGCCGGACACCACCTCCGGCGGGTTGAGCGTCCGCTCGGCGCTCTCCTTCGGGTCGCCGATCTGCCCGGTCGCCCCGCCCACCAGCAGCAGCGGGCGGTGCCCGGCGAGCTGGAGCCGGCGGGCGGTGGTGACCTGCATGAGGTGGCCGACGTGCAGGCTGGGCGCGGTCGGATCGAAGCCCACGTAGAAGGTGGCGCTCCCGCCGTCGAGCAGCGCGCGCAGCTCGTCGAGGCCAGTCGAGTCCTGGATCAGGCCCCGCCACCGCAGGTCTTCGGTCAGGGAGTCCCGCCCGTGCGGGAGGTTGCTGTCGGTCACGGTCACCGATTCTCCCCCATGCCGGGCACCGAGCCGTACCGGGTTTGGCCTCTCGGGCGGTTGACTAGGCTGGCGGCTCCGCGAGACGAGGAGGAACGTCGTGGAGATGCCGGACCTGACGGGCGGGCTGGTGGCCCTGCTCGGGCTGAAGCTGGACGAGGTCGGCCCGGACCGGGTGGTCATCCGCTGGGAGGTCCGCCCGGAGCTGCACCAGCCGTTCGGTATCCAGCACGGCGGCGTGTACTGCGCGGTGGTGGAGACGGCGGCCAGCGTCGGCGGGTCGATCTGGCTCGGCGGGCGCGGCACGGTGGTCGGCGTGTCCAACCAGACGGACTTCCTGCGCGCGGTCCGCGACGGCGAATTGACCGCGGTCGGCACCCCGGTGCACCGGGGCCGCAGCCAGCAGCTGTGGCAGGTGGAGATCACCGACGGCGAGGGGCGGCTGGTCTCCCGGGGCCAGGTACGACTGCAGAACCTCACGAACGGCTGACGGCTGACGGCGGTGGCGGTCGACCCGGCCGCCGCCCACGCCGGGCGCATCCTCCCCGGTTTGCCGTAAAACGCGCGTCCTGCGCCGATATCGTCGCGTCGATGATGCCGGTCGAGCCGTATCCGACGTGAGGAAGCTCCTCGCCGCCACCCTCGGCGTGCTCTCGGCCATCGGGGGTTTCGTCGACATCGGCGACCTGGTGGCGGCGGGTCAGGCCGGCGCCCGCTTCGGCATGGGGCACGCCTGGGTCCTGCTGCTCGGCGTGGTCGGCATCTGCGCGTACGCCGAAATGGCCGGCCGGATCGCGGCGGTGAGCGGCCGGGCGGTCTTCGACCTGATCCGGGAGCGGCTCGGACCGCGACTGGCGCTGTTCAACCTGGTCGCGTCGTACCTGGTCACGGTGCTGACCCTGGCCGCGGAACTGGGCGGCGTGGCGCTCGCCCTGCAGCTGCTCTCCCGGGTCAGCTACCTGCTGTGGGTGCCGGTGGCCGCGTTCGCGGTCTGGCTGGTGCTCTGGCGGATGCGTTTCCAGTTGATGGAGCGGGTCTTCGGGCTGACCGGGCTCACCCTGTTCGTCTTCGCGGTCGCGCTGTTCTGGCTGCCCACCGACTGGGGCGCGCTCGCGCGGGGCGCGCTGCAACCCGGCGCGGCCGGGCAGGGCTGGGCCGTCTACTGGTTCGTCGCGGTGGCGCTCTTCGCCTCCACGGTCAGCCCCTACGAGGTGTTCTTCTTCTCCTCCGGCGGGGTCGAGGAGAGCTGGACCGCCGCGGACCTGGCCGACGCCCGGTCGAGCGTGCTGATCGGCTTCCCGGTCGGCGGACTGCTCGCGCTGTCGGTGCTGGCGACCTCGGCCGTGGTGTCCCATCCGACGGGCGTGACCCTGTCGAGCCTCGACCAGGTGGCCCTGCCGGTGGTGATCGCGTTCGGCGGGGTGGGGCTGGTCATCGCCGCGCTGGCGTTCTTCGCGGTCACCTTCGGTGCCGCGCTGGAGACCGGGCTGTCGGCGGCGTACACGGCGGCGCAGTACTTCGGCTGGCAGTGGGGCAAGCGGGTCAGCCCCCGCGACGCCGCCCGCTTCCACAGCGTGCTGCTGGTCAGCGTGCTGCTCGGGGTGCTGGTGCTGGGCACCACCGTCGACCCGGTGCGGCTGACCGAGTACATGCTGGTGGCCAGCGCGGTGGCGCTGCCGCTGACGTACCTGCCGATCCTGATCGTGGCCAACGACCGGACGTACCTGGGCGACCGGGTCAACGGGCCGGCGCTCAACCTGCTCGGTGCGGTGTTCCTGGTGGTGATCGTGGCGGCGTCGCTGGCCGCGATCCCGCTGGCCGTCACGACCGGGATGGGCCGATGAGGCTCCAGCTGGGCCGGCAGGTGCTCGACCGGCAGATCGTCGACCGCGACGGGTGGCCGGTCGGCAAGGTCGACGACGTGGAGTTCGCGGTCGACCGGGAGGGGTTCCCGTACCTGGCGTACCTGCTCAGCGGGCCCGCGGCGCTCGGGGACCGGCTCGGTGGCCGGGTCGGCCGGCTACTGGTGGCGCTCGCCGACCGGTTCACCGACGAGCCGCCGGCGCCGCCGCTGCGGCTCCCGCTGGCCCAGGTGGCCCGGCTGGACAGCGCCGTGTGGCTGCGCGTGCGCGCCGACGAGCTGCCCCGGCCACCGGTGGAGGCGTGGCTGCGCCGGCACCTCACCGACCGGATACCGGGAGCCGACCGTGCGAGCGGGTGAGCTGGTCGGCCGCGCCGCGTACGACCTGCACGGCCGGCGGCTGGGGCGGGTGGTCGACGTGGTGGTCCGGGGGGACTTCCCCGACGGGCGGCTGCGACTGACCGACGTGATCGTCAACGCCCGCTGGTGGAGCCGGGCGATGGGGCGGCTCATCGGCGGGGAACGCCCGGGCGGGCCGTGGGCGATCCGGGTGGTGGCCCGGGCGGTGAGCCGCCACGCCCGGCAGCTCCCCGCCGATCAGGTGCAGCTGCTGCCCCCGGTGCCCGATTTCCCGTTCGGGCCACCGGGCGCCTGACCGCCGCCACCGGCGGCAGCCGCCGGTTCAGCTGCGGGCCTCGTCCAGGAGCGGCTCCGCCTCCTCGGCGTCCCCGTCGGAAGGCGGGGCGGCGCGGCGTAGCCGGATCTGGGTGATGGCGCGCCGATCGATCGCGCACACCTGCAGCTCCCAGCCGTCGATGGTGACGCTCTCCCCGGCGACGGTGGGGATGTGCCCGAGGCAGGCCAGCACCATGCCGGCGACGGTGGTGTAGTCACCGGCCGGGCGGGCGGGCACCTCGACGCCGATGTCCGGCAGGTCGTGCACGGGGAAGGTGCCCGGCAGGAGCAGCGCGCCGTCGGCCTCGGTACGCACCGAACGGACGTCCCGGTCGGTCTCGTCGTAGATCTCCCCGACGATCTCCTCCAGGATGTCCTCCAGGGTGACGATCCCGTCGACGGCACCGCGCTCGTCCACCACCAGGGCGATGTGCTGCCGCTCGGCCTTGAACTGGCGCAGCGCGTCCACCACCGGCAGCGAGTCGGGCAGCAGCATGGGCGGGCGGGCGCATTCGTCGACGGGGCGCTCGGCGGGCACCCCGACCAGGTCGCGCAGGTGGATGACGCCGACCGCGTCGTCCAGGCCGCCGTGCCGGACCACCGGCGCCCGGGAGTGGCCGGTGGCGGCCAGCACCAGCCGGGCGGCCTCCGCGGTGGTGCCGCTGTCGAGCGTGAAGACCTGCAACCGGGGTACCAGGACCGCCCGGAGCTGCCGGTCGGCGATCTCCACCGCGCCGGCGATGATGGTGCGCTGCTCCTTGGTGAAGCCGTGGTTGCCGGCGACGATGTCGCGCAGCTCGTCCGGGCCGATCTCCTCCGGCTGGTGCTTCGGGTTGAGCCCGACCAGGCGGACCACCAGGTCGCTGGTGGCGCCCAGCGCCCAGACGGCCGGCCGGGTGAAGCTGGCCAGCAGGTCGAGCGGGCGGGCCACCAGCAGCGCCCACCGCTCGGCGGACTGCATGGCGATCCGCTTCGGCGCCAGCTCGCCGAAGACCAGCGTGACGAAGGTCAGCACCAGGGTGACCACCACGATGGCGACCGTCTCGGCGGCGCCGCCGAAGACTCCGAGCAGCGGCACGAGAGGCTTGGCCAGCGAGACCGCCGCGGCGGCGGAGGCGAGGAAGCCGGCCAGCGTGATGCCGATCTGGATGGTGGCGAGGAACCGGTTCGGGTCCTGGGCGAGCCGGGCCAGCACCTGCCCGGCCCGGCTGCTGCGTTCCAGTCGCTGGACCTGGCTGTCCCGCAGCGAGACCAGCGCCATCTCGCTGCCCGCGAAGATCGCGTTCAGGACCACCAGGACTCCGACCAGGGCCAGTTGGCTCCAGTAGCTCTGCACGCCCGGTTCTCTCCCTCACGCCGTGGACGCCGGCCGCCAGGGCCGACGCCGCCGGACGGAGGACCCGGCCGGCGTAGGCCTGTCAGTGCCCAGCGCGGGGCCGGGTGAATCCTCCCCGGGCCTGCCCGCGCTACGTCCGGGCCGGGGTCGGCAGGTCGAGCACGTACGCGCCGCCCTCGGGGCGGAAGCCGAGCCGGTGGTAGTAGGGGGCGACCATGCCGGGCGGGCTGACCACCCGGCGGAAGCCGCGGTCGGTGAACAGGCTGCTGCGGCGGTAGACGAACTCCCCCGGGGTGAAGTCGCGGAACCGCTGGGTGACGTAGTCCAGGTCGATCTGGGCCACCCCGTCGGGCTCGGCGTGCGAGAGCACCACGCCGACCACCTCGTCGGCGCGGACGACCAGGAACGCCGACCGCTCGGCGGTGGGCGCCGGCCACCGGAAGTCGGGATTGAACCGGGCGATGTCGGCGGCGTGCACCCGCAGCGTGTGCGCCAGGAACTGGTCGTCCACGCCCACCTCGACCACCTGGTACGTCTCCTCGTCGTGCCGGGTGGCCAGCATCTTCCGCAGGTACCAGACGTTGATCACCGCGAGCACGACGTTCAGGCCGACCATGGGCCAGACCTGCACGGCGGCGTTGTAGCCGATGAGAATCAGACAGCCGACCAGATTCAGCGCACGCAGGCGCAGGATGCGGGTCTGCAGCAGGGACCAGACCAGCAGCGCGGAGCCGGCCCAGCCGACGAGTTCCAGCCAGTTCACCCAGGGGACACTAGTGGTCGCCCTGGTCAGTCGCCTCGGCGGGCAGCTCCAGCACCCATTCCGCCACCTCCGTGCCGCGGCCGGCGGCGTACCCGGAGTCCTCCCCGATCACCACGAAGCCGCACTTGCGCAGCACCGCGAGGGAGGCGCCGTTGTCCTTGGCGGCGCGGGCGTGCACCGGCCGGTCAGGCAGCTCGCGCAGGAGCGCGGCGAGCGCGGCGGTGGCGTACCCCCGGCCCCAGCGGGTCGGGTCGATCCAGTAGCTGACCTCGGTGCGCTCCTGCACCGGGAAGGCGACCACGTGCCCGACCACCTCGTCGGCGACGGTGGCGGCGCGCACGACGATCCGCGGGTCGGCGCGGATCCGCCGCCAGTGGGCGTCGAAGGCCGCCCGGTCGGCCGGGTCGGTGGGGCCGAAGGCGGCCATCCAGTTCGCCTGCGGGTCCTGCTCGTAGGCGAAGAGCACGTGCAGGTCGTCGTCGCACACCGGGCGAAGCTGGAGGTCGGGGGTCACGCCCCCGGACGATACGCACCCGCTCCGACGGCCCCGACCCGGTGCCCCGGCCGTGCGGCGTCCGCCCTGCCGGTGGACCTGCGGCGGGCCACGGCCCGGTGCGGGCTCCGGGCGAGCCGGGAGCGGCGGCGTGCCCAGTCGGCACCGGGTCGCGAGCCTGTCGGCGTTGACCGCCGACGGATAGCGGACAGTGTCCACTGCGCCACGGGTGGTCACGGCCCGCTACCAATGAGGCATGTCACGCAGACCCGCCGACGTGGACCGGACCGCGACGCTCGCCCGTACCGTGGTCGCCCACCTCGCCCCCGAGGAACTGCCCGCCTTCGACATGCTCGCCGCGCCGTACCTGACCGGGGTGGACACCTCCACCGACGGCGGCCGGCTGGAGTTCGGCGTGCTGGACGCCGTCGCCACCGTCACACCGGTGGTGACGCTGGTCTGCGCGACCGTCACCGGGGCGCTGCTGCGCGGCGCGGAGGGCGAGCTGGAACAGCTCGGCGGCCGAGCCACCCGAGGCCTCTTCGGCGCGCTGCGCCGGCGGCCGGCGCCGTCGCAGCCGGCCCCGCCGCCGGCCGAGTTCAGCCGGGAGCAGCTGGCCCGGGTACGGGCCGTGGCGTCCGCCCGGGCCACCGCGCTGGGCGTCGAACCGGCCCTCGCCACGGCGATCTCCGACGCCGTGGTCGGTGCCCTGGTGCTCGACCCGGAGGCCGACCGGTGACCGGGCCGGACCGGGTCTGGCGCAGACGGCCGGACGAGACCGGCTTCCTGCTGCTGCCGCTCGCCGCGCTGGTGTTCAGCTCGGCGGTGCTGCTCGCCGTGGTGTTCGGGCTGAGCGTGCTCCCCCGGCCCGGCTGCGGCCTCGGCGACGTGCTGGATCACCCGTGCAGCGAGATGTTCGTGCGGATGTCGAACTTCTTCAACCTGATGGCGGTGCCCGGCGTGGTGCTGTTCGTCTGGCAGACCCGGCGGCAGCGGCGCCACACCCGGCCGCTGGAGCCGGGCATGTTCCGCGCCGCCGAGGAGGTGATCGCCGAGGTGCTCGCCTCGCTCACCCTGCGCCGGCCGACCCCCGTGCTGCTCGGCACCCGGCTGGGACGGCGGGCGTTCACCGGCGGCACCGCCGACAAGCCGTACGTCGCGCTCGGGCCGGAACTGCTCGCCATGGCGGCGAAGGGCCCGGAGGGTCGGGCGGTCCTCGAGGCGGTGCTCCGGCACGAGCTGGCCCACGTGCAGAACCACGACCTGCCGCGGCTGCGCTTCGCCACCGTGCTGCGGATCAGCACCCGGGCCACCGCGCTGGGCACCGGACTGCTGCTGCTCGCCCAGCTTCTCTGGATGCCGGGCCCGCCCACCGTGGGCGGAGCGCTCGGCGTGGTGGTGCGGGCGGCCCTGCTGGCCGTCCTCGCCGAACTCACCACCCGGGCGTTCCTGCGGCTGCGGGAGCACCAGGCGGACGTACGCGCCGCCGGCGGCGATCCGGACGGCATCCGGGCCGCCCTGCCCGACGGCCCCGAGGCGCCCCGGGGGCTGCCGACCCGGCTGTGGGAGCGGCTCTGGGACCGGCACCCGAGCGTGGCCCGCCGCCTCGCCGGGCTGGCCGACCCCACCACCGCGCTGAGCTTCCCGCTGGGGCTGGTCTTCGCCGGCGGCGTGTTCAGCACGGTCGCACTGACCAACGCGCAACTCCTGGTCGACCTGCTGGTCAACGCCGAGGTGCTGGCCGTGCCGCAGGGCGAGGAGGTGCTCTGGGGCGCGGTGGCCGTGCTGGCGCTGGCCGCCGTCCAGCCGGCGATCTTCCTGGCCGACGGGGTCTGGCGCGACGTCCGAGGGCGGCAGCTCGCCGGGCGGCCGGGACGGCCCGCCGTGCTCGGGGCGGTGTTCGGCGCGGGGCTGCTCGTCGGGACGTACCTGGCCCCGTACACGGGACTGATCTACCGGCCACGGCCCGACGACTGGCCGCTGCTGCCCAGCCTGGCGGTACTCGGAGTCGGGGCGGTGCTGCTCTGCTGGTGGCTGACCGGGCTGGTGCGCCGGGCCGCCCCGGCCACCTCCGTGGGTCGCCGGCTCCTGCTGCTGCCGGCGCTGCCGGTCGGGATCGGCGTGCTGCTGCTGGCCTGGGAGACGCTGCTGCGGGTGGGCGGCCGGGTGTACGAGTGCGACCGCTACCTGGTCGAGTGCGGGCCGCTGGACACCGGGCGGCTGGCGCTGCGGGTGGCCGGCGCGCCGTGGGCGGTCGGGGTGCTCGCCCTGGCCGTCCTCGCGCTGCTGGTGGTGACGCTGCACCGGAGCACCCAGGGCGCGCTGGTCACGGCGGCCGGGGCGGCGGTGTCCGGGACGCTGCTGGTGCTGGCGCTGCCCCGGCTGGGGGTCGCCGACGCGCTGGCGCTGGACGGCTGGCAGACGCTCACCCCCCGGCTCGGCACCCCGGTCGCCGCGCTCACGGTCCAGGTGGCGCTGCTGGTGGCGGTGCCGCTGGCGGTCCTGCTGCCCCGGGGGGCGGCCGGCCCGCTCGCCGCCGGGGTGGGGTGGCTGGTGCTCGCGGCGGGGCTGGACGCGCAGCTGGCCGACTGGGCCGACGCTCCGGTGGCGACCCGGCCCGAGGACGTGTCGTCGGCGGTGGGGACCTTCCTCGGCCAGGCGATCGCGGTGGTGCTGCTGGCCGTCGCCACGACGCTCGCCCTGCGTACGCTGATCGACCGGAGGCGAGGGCCCGCCCCCGGGCCACGACTCCAGCGCAAGCGGACCTATCAGCTCGCCGACGAGGCCGGGTAGCCGTACAGCTCCAGCAGCCGCACCCGGGACGCCTGGAGCCGGTCCACCACCACGCTCATGAACCGGGTGGTGAGCTGCCGGCCGAGCGTGTCGTCGGACTCCATCAGCCGGCGCACCCCCGCCGCGGTGAACTCGACGGTGGCGGTGCGCCGGGCGGCGACCGCGCCGAACTGCCAGCGGTACGGCGGGAAGAGCCAGGACCAGCCGAGCACCCCGCCCGGGCCGACCGTCTCGATGCCGACGTCGCCCCGCCCGGGCACCGGGAAGTCCAACGCCACCTCGCCGGTGCGGACCAGCCAGAACCGCTCCGCCGGCTGGCCGGCGCGGAACAGCCGGTGGCCGGGGTGCCAGACCACGGGCCGGGCGTACCCGGTCAGCCGGGGCAGCCACTCCGGCGGCAGCCCGGTCAGGAACGGGTGCTCCTGCAACATCTCCAACGGCGTCATGAGCTGGTCCTCCTCACCTCGGCGGGGCCGGGGGACCTCGATGTCCTGACTCCATCGGACCCGGCACCAGGCGACGGCGCCAGAGCCGATGGTCCCGAGCTCGGTGGACGTGGGGCCGGCGCCGTCCCCGGCCGAACCGGCCGGGGCGGGCGGCGACGCGGCGGGTCGCGCCGAATGCCGGTGCCGTGGACCGGGTACGTCGACAATGACCTGACCGAGCCGTGGGGGTGCTGATGAACCGACCTGTCGTGGTGGGCGTCGACGGATCACCGTCCAGCCTGGTCGCCGCCGAGCACGCCGCGCGCGCCGCCGAGCTGCGCCGCCGGCCGCTGCGCCTGGTGCACGGCTACCTGCACCCGCTCGGCTACGGCGTGCCGCTGAACCCGTACGACCTCGGCCTGCCGGCGCCCACCGAGGAGTCGGAGAAGATGCTGGAGCGGGCCGCGGCGGAGCTCGCCGACCGCCGGCCCGGACTTGCCGTCGAGGTGCGTCAGGTGGCCGGCGGCCCGGGCGCCACGCTCATCGAGGAGTCCCGCCGGGCCGAGCTGGTGGTGGTGGGCAGCCGGGGCCTGGGCGGCTTCGCCGGACTGCTGCTCGGCTCGGTCGGCGCCCAGGTCGCCGCGCACGCACACTGCCCGGTGCTGGTGGTCCGCCCCGAGGAGCCGCCGATTCCGGTGGACGGGCCGGTGGTGGTCGGGGTGGACGGCTCGGAGCCGGCCCGGCTGGCCGCCGGGTACGCCGCCGACGAGGCGGCCCGCCGCAACGTGCCGCTGGTGCTGGTGCACGTCGGCCCGCCGGACGGGGACCGTCCGGTGCCGGAGGAGGTCGAGGAGTCCCAGGCCGCGTACCGGGCCGAGGCGGTGCGGCTGCTCGCCGAGGCGTCCGCCGCCGTCCGCGCCGACCATCCGGACCTGGTGGTGCGCGAGCACCCGATCCGGGCGGCCGGCGCGGCGCAGGGACTGATCGAGGCGAGCGGCGAGGCCTCGGTGCTGGCGATCGGCACCCGGGGCCGGGGCGGCTTCACCGGGCTGCTGCTCGGCTCGGTCAGCCAGGCGGTGGTGCACCACGCGCACTGCCCGGTCCTGGTCGCCCACCCGTACGACCGGGCGCAGTGACGGCTCAGCGGTCCCGGCCGCCGAGGAGCTGCGCGAAGTCGGTGGTGAGGGCGAACGGGTCGGCCGGGCCGGTCGACGGCGGTCGCCGCTCCACCTGGTCCGCCAGCTCGCCGGCGGCGCGCTGGATCCGGCCGCGCAGCGCGCCGTCGGCGGTGCCGCCCGACCAGTCCTCCGGAGCGGCGAAGACCGCGGTGGGGACCACCACCGCCCGCAGGTAGCTGAACATCGGGCGCAGCGCGTGCTCCAGGGCCAGCGAGTGCCGCGCGGTGCCGCCGGTCGCGGCGATCAGCACCGGCCGGTCGACCAGCGCCCCGGACTCCACCACGTCGAAGAAGGACTTGAACAGCCCGTTGTACGACCCGGTGAAGATCGGGGTGACCGCCACGATCCCGTCCGCGCCGGTCACCGCGTCCAGGGCCTCGCGCAGCGGCGCCGACGGGAAGCCGGTGAGCAGGTTGTTCGTCACGTCGTGCGCGTGGTCGCGCAGCTCGACGATGCGCAGCTCGACCTCGTGGCCGCGCCGGACCAGCTCGTCGCGGGCGGCCGCGGCGAGCTGGTCGGCGAGCAGTCGGGTCGAGGAGGGCTGGCTGAGGCCCGCCGAGACCACGGCCAGGGTGCGCCGGGTCATCGGGTCGCCTCCGTACCGGCCGCGGCGGCGTCCCGGGCGGCGCGCAGCGAGGCGTGCGTGGGCGCCTCCGGCACGTGCGCGGGGCGCAGCGCGTCGAACTCCTTGCGCAGGACGGGCACGACCTCCTCGCCGAGGATGTCGAGCTGCTCCAGGACGGTCTTCAGCGGCAGGCCCGCGTGGTCGATGAGGAACAGCTGTCGCTGGTAGTCGCCGACGTACTCGCGGAAGCCCAGCGTGCGGTCGATGACCTGCTGCGGGCTGCCCACGGTCAGCGGCGTCTCCCGGCTGAAGTCCTCCAGCGACGGCCCGTGCCCGTAGACCGGGGCGTTGTCGAAGTACGGCCGGAACTCCCGGACCGCGTCCTGCGAGTTCTTCCGCATGAAGACCTGCCCGCCGAGGCCGACGATGGCCTGCTCCGGGCTGCCGTGCCCGTAGTGGGCGAAGCGCTGCCGGTACAGCCCGATCATCCGCTGGGTGTGCTCCTTGGGCCAGAAGATGTGGTTGGCGAAGAAGCCGTCGCCGTAGTACGCGGCCTGCTCGGCGATCTCCGGGCTGCGGATCGAGCCGTGCCAGACGAACGGTGGCACGCCGTCCAGCGGGCGCGGCGTCGAGGTGAACGACTGCAGCGGGGTGCGGAACCGGCCCTGCCAGTCGACCACGTCCTCGCGCCAGAGCCGGCGCAGCAGGTCGTAGTTCTCGATGGCGAGCGGGATGCCGTTGCGGATGTCCTGCCCGAACCACGGGTAGACCGGCCCGGTGTTGCCGCGACCCATCATCAGGTCCACCCGGCCGTCGGCCAGGTGCTGGAGCATCGCGTAGTCCTCGGCGATCTTCACCGGGTCGTTGGTGGTGATCAGCGTGGTGGAGGTGGAGAGCAGCAGCCGCTCGGTGCGCGCCGCGATCCAGCCGAGCATGGTGGTGGGGGACGAGGGCACGAACGGCGGGTTGTGGTGCTCGCCGGTGGCGAAGACGTCGAGGCCGACCTCCTCGGCCTTGACCGCGATGGCGACCATCGCCTTGATCCGCTCATGCTCGGTCGGTTCCCGGCCGTTGGTCGGGTCGACCGTGACGTCGCCGACGGTGAAGACTCCGAACTGCATGACCAGCTCCTCGTTGTGTAGGCCGGGGGTGAGGTCGTCACCCGGACATCGCACACAACTTATTTGACGAGTCAACTATTCCGTTCTGGGTCCGTCCCGGGGTGGCCCCGGTCACCTACCCCGGCGGCGCCGAGGTGACGCGCGACGCGCCGCAACCGCGCCCGGGCGAGGGCCGGCGAGCGGTGCGGCCATGTCGATGCCCAGGCCGATCGGTGTGCTCCAGCGAGCGATATGCCTCCGCGGCATATTTATGCCTACGAGGCATATCGCTCGCCGCAAACCTTTCCCGCAGCGACGGCCGTCCTGCGGCGGGAACGATCCGCCCTACGGGCGGGGCGGAAGATACGTCCCCTGCGGCCCTGGGTGAGTGGGGTGCGGCGCGCCCGGCACGGGATGAGCCTGGCCGGGCGGCGCGGCCGGATGCGGCGGAACGGGGAATGCCCCGGACGCGGGATGGAACCCGCCGGGGTGCGGCGGTGCGGCAGGCCGGCCCTTGCGAACCAGCAGGACCACGACGAGCACGACCAGCCCGACGATCAGCAGCAACGGCACGACGATGCAGGCCAGCCGGCCCACGAGATAGCCCGTCTGGTGTGCATCCATGCCGCGGCTCCCCGTCGTGGTGGTGAGCGCCGAATGCTAGCGGATCATGGGCACCGGGACTGCCCCGTGGGCGTTCAGCCGCCGGCCACCGAGGGCAGCACCTGCACCTCGGCCCCGTCGGCGACCGGCGCGGCCACTCCCCCGGCGTGCCGGCAGTCCTCCCCGTCGACGTAGACGTTGACGTACCGGCGCAGCTCGCCCCGCTCGTCGCGGATCCGGCGGGCCAGCCG
Organism: Micromonospora sp. URMC 105; assembly: GCF_051386295.1. Taxonomy (NCBI): domain Bacteria; kingdom Bacillati; phylum Actinomycetota; class Actinomycetes; order Micromonosporales; family Micromonosporaceae; genus Micromonospora; species Micromonospora sp. URMC 105. Next base: position 13,949 of record NZ_JBPQTL010000058.1, read on the forward strand.
GGGCCAGGAGTCGGCGAGCGCGTCGAGGACCGCGCCCACCGACCCGGCGGCGTCCACGCTGAGCCGGCTCGCGCCGCCCGCCTCGCCCCGCAACGGCCCGGGGACCAGCACGGTGACCATCCTCAGACCTCCGCCGCGCGGACGCAGAGCACGTCGGGCAGGTGGGCGGCGACCAGCGACCAGGAGTCGCCGTCGTCGCGGCTGGCGTAGACCTCGCCGGAACGGGTGCCGAAGTAGACGTCGCCCGCCTGACCGGCGCACATCGCGTCGCGCAGCACCGAGGGGTGGAACGGCTCGTCCGGCAGCCCCACCGACAGCGGCTCCCACTTGTCACCGGCGTCGGTCGAGCGGAACACCCGGCAGCGGTGGTCGACCGGGTACCGCTCGGAGTCGGCGATCAGCGGGAACGTCCAGACCGTGCCGGGGCGGGACGGGTGGGCCACGATCGGGAAGCCGAAGTCGCTGGGCAGACCGGCGGCGATGGACGTCCAGCTGCGGCCGTCGTCGTCGGAGCGGTAGACGCCGTGGTGGTTCTGCGCGTAGAGCCGCTCCGGGTTGCCCGCGTCCCGGGCGACCTTGTGCACGCACTGGCCGAACTCGGGCCACTCGTCGGGCAGGAAGTACGCCCGGATGCCGGTGTTGCCCGGGGACCAGGTCTGCCCGGCGTCCTCCGAGCGGTAGACCCCGCCGGTGGACATGGCGACCAGGATGCGATCGGGGTCGCGGGGGTGCGGCAGCACGGTGTGCACCGCCTGACCGCCGAAGCCGGCCCCCCACTGCTCCCGGTGCGGATGGTCCCAGAGCGAGCGGACCAGCGTGAAGCTGCGCCCGCCGTCGGTGGAGCGGAACAGCGCGGAGGGCTCGGTGCCCGCCCAGACCACCTCGGGCGCGTCCGCGCCGCCCGGGACGAGCTGCCAGACCCGGCCGAGGCTGGCGTCGGTGTCGTCCGGGAACGCCACCGGCGCCTGGTCGGGTTCCGCCCAGGAGGCGCCCAGGTCGTCGCTGGTGGCGACGCTCGGCCCGAAGTGCGAGCTGGTCATGCCGACGAGGAGCCGGGGCGTGCCGGGGCGGGGATCGACCGCGACGGCGTAGACGCCGGTCATCGGGAAGTGCGGGCCGCTCACCTCCCAGTCACGGCCGCCGGGGCTGGTGGCGAGGAAGAGCCCCTTGGCGGTGCCGATCGCGAGCAGCGTGGACATGACCGTCCTCCGATCCGTCGTGAGCGCGTGGCGTGATTATGGCCACACGCCCCGACAGAATCGCCCGGCCACGCCGGGGAGCTCAACCCCGCCGGCGCGGGACGTGCCGCCGGTAGGCGCTCACCGTCGGGTCACCGGTGATCCAGAACCGCCAGGGCACGTCGTGCGCCCCGGTCACCCCCACCCGGGGGCCGGCCGAGATCCCGTCCGCCGGCACCGGCTCCGCCGCCGGCCACAGCCGGACCGGGCCGTCGCCGAGCAGGTACCGGCCGTACGCCGAGCGGTCGATGCCGAGGGTCGCGCAGAGCCGCGCCGGGCCGCGGGCCAGGTCGACATCCCGGCGTACGGCGGGCCGGCGGGCGCGGGCGGCGTCGAGGCCGTCGACCACCGCACCGGCGCGCAGCAGCACCGCGGCGGCCTCCCCGTCCGGGCCGGTGACCACGTTCATGCACCAGTGCATGCCGTAGGTGAAGTACACGTAGGCGTGCCCGGCCGGACCGAACATGACCGCGTTGCGTGGGGTGCGCCCCCGGTGGGCGTGCGAGGCGGGGTCGCCGGCCGTGCCCGCGTACGCCTCGACCTCGGTGATCCGGACGGTCACGCCACCGGCGGTGAGCCGGCAGCCCAGCAGCCCCCGGGCGGCGGGCACCACCGGCCCGGCCAGCAGGTCGGCCAGCGGCGCGGGGTCGATGCGGGAGGAAATCACCCGCCCACGGTACCCAGCAGTGTGTCTCGCCACCCGTTCTCGTGATTAGGGTTGCCTCACCTTAGAGTTGCCCCGTGACGCACCCGCCCGACCTGCTGCCGGCCGTGCGCGCGGTGCCCTTCGCCCGCGACCTGGCCGATCACGGTGACCGCCCCGCCGTGGTCACCGCCGACGGCGTGCTGTCGTACGCCGACCTCGCCGCCCGGGTCGCCGAGACCGCGCGCCGGCTCGGTCCGCGGCGGCGCCTGGTCCTGGTCACCGGGGCCAACACGGTCGACGCGCTGGTGGGCTACCTGGCCGGCCTGCACGGCGGGCATCCGGTCCTGCTGGTGCCCGGCGAGGGTCCGGCGGCGGAGGCGCTGACCGCCGCGTACGACCCGGACGTGGTGATCGGGCCGGTCGACGGGGCGTGGACGCTGCGCGAGCGGCGGGCCGGTTCGGCGCACGACCTGCACCCCGACCTGGCGCTGTTGCTGAGCACGTCGGGCTCGACCGGCTCGCCGAAGCTGGTCCGGCTGTCGCACACCAACCTGCAGGCCAACGCCGAGTCGATCGCCGCGTACCTGGGGGTGCGGGAGACCGACCGGGCGGCGACCAGCCTGCCGCTGCACTACTGCTACGGCCTGTCGGTGGTGAACAGCCACCTGGCCCGGGGCGCCGCGCTGGTGCTCACCGACCGTTCGGTCGCCGACGGCTGCTTCTGGGAGCTGTTCCGCCGGGCCCGGGCCACCAGCCTCGCCGGGGTGCCGTACACCTTCGACCTGCTGGACCGGGTCGGCTTCGCCGCGATGGACCTGCCGCACCTGCGCTACGTCACCGCCGCCGGTGGCCGGCTGGCGCCGGAGAAGGTGGTCCGCTTCGCCGAGCTGGGCCGGCGCAGCGGCTGGGACCTTTTCGTCATGTACGGCCAGACCGAGGCGACCGCCCGGATGGCGTACCTGCCGCCGGATTTGGCGGCGACCCGGCCGGAGACGATCGGCGTGCCGGTGCCGGGCGGCGAGTTCCGGCTGGCGCCCGTGCCGGAGCAGCCGGACGGCGTCGGCGAGCTGGTGTACGCGGGCCCGAACGTGATGCTCGGCTACGCCGAACGCCCGGCCGACCTGGCGTCGGGGCGTACCGTGACCGAGCTGCACACCGGCGACCTGGCCCGCCGCGGCCCGGACGGCCTGTACGAGCTGGTCGGCCGGCGCAGCCGGTTCGCCAAGATCCTCGGCCTGCGGATCGACCCGCAGCGGGTGGAGGCGCTGCTGGCCGCGCACGAGGTCGACGCCGCCTGCCTCGGCGCGGACGACGAGCTGTTCGTGGCGGTGGCCGGTGCGGCGGTGGACCCGGCGCGGGTCCGCCGGCTGGTCGCCGACGAGGTCGGCCTGCCACCCCGAGCGGTGCGGGTGCTGGCGCTGGCGCAGCTGCCCCGGCTGGCCACCGGCAAGGTGGACTACCCGGTGCTGCGCGAGCGGGCCGCCGCGCCGGCCGTCGAGCCCACGCCGGCCGCGCCCGCGCCGGACGGCGACCTGTGTCGGCTCTTCGCCGAGGTGCTGGACCGCACCGACGTGACCCCGGACCGGAGCTTCGTCGACCTGGGCGGCGACTCCCTGTCGTACGTCGAGATGTCGGTGCGCCTGGAGCGGGTCCTCGGTCACCTGCCGCCGAACTGGCACACCGTGCCGATCGGAGCGCTGCCCGCGCCGCGCGGCGGACGGCCGCGCCGCCGCCGGGCGCTGGAGACCAGCGTGGCGCTGCGAGCGGTGGCGATCGTGCTGGTCGTCGGCTCGCACATCCCGTTGTTCACCATCACCGGCGGGGCGCACCTGCTGCTCGGGGTGGCCGGGTTCAACTTCGCCCGTTTCCTGCTCACCGACGCCGGACGCACCGACCGGCTGCGGCAGGTCCGGGGCGCGCTGGCCCGGATCGTGCTGCCCACGACGGCCTGGATCGCGGCGATGCTGGTGCTCACCGACCAGTACCGGCTGAGCACGCTGCTGTTGCTGCACAGCCTGCTCGGGCCCGAGGACGGGCGCACCGAGTGGCACTTCTGGTTCATCGAGGCGCTGGTCTACATCCTGGTCGCGCTGGCCGCGCTGCTGGCGGTGCCCCGGATGGACCGGCTGGAACGCCGGTACCCGTTCGGCCTGCCGCTGGCCCTGGCCGGGCTCGGGCTGCTCAGCCGCTACGACGTGTTCGGCCTGGACGCCCGCTACGACCTGCCGACGGCGATCGTGGCGTTCTGGCTCTTCGCGCTCGGCTGGGCGGCGGCGCGCGCCGACGGGGTACGGCAGCGGCTGCTGGTCACCGCCGCCGCGGCGGCCACCGTGCCGGGATTCTTCGGCCAGCCGCAGCGGGAGGCGCTGATCGTGGCCGGGTTCGCGCTGCTGACCTGGCTGCCGACCGTGCCGAGCATCGGCGGGGTGAACCGGGTGGCCGGCGTGCTGGCCGGCAGCTCGCTCTACATCTACCTGACCCACTGGCAGGTCTACCCGCACCTGCGCGACCAGCCGCTGCTGGCCCTGGTGGCGTCGCTGGCGCTGGGGATCGGCTACGCGGCGCTGGTCGGCCGGGCCGGACCAATCATCAACAGGTTGTTGAAAACAAAGCGTTGACACCGCGGGCCAGATGAGGTCTGCTGGGGGCGTGACCGAACCCGCCTTCACCGTCCCCGACGCGTCTCGCGCCCGCGCGCAGCGCACCTACGCCGCGCTGGAACGCCTCACCGTGCGGCACGCCGGCACCGAGACGCGCCGCCGGCGCCACACCAACCCGTACCTGGCCGATCCGTACGAGGCGGTCGCGCTGGTGACCGCCCTCGCCGCCGGCGGGGCGGAGCGGGAGCCCGGCGAGGAGCCGGTCGACGAGGCCGACCTGACGGCGGCGTTGACCCTCCTGCCCCACCTGCGCGCCGAGCTCGACACCCTGGAGGCCGGGCTGCTGACCCTCGCCCGGGGGCGCGGCATGACCTGGCAGGCGATCGCCTTCGGGCTGGGGCTGGGCAGCGCGCAGGCCGCCAAGCAGCGCTTCGAGCGGGTCTCCGCCCGCACCGCCGGCACCGACTGACCGGCTTCCCGACCGGACCGGTCGGCGCGGAGGTGCCCCGGGGCTGGACGGGTCGGAGAGACTGGGCCGGTGACCGCTGCCACCGGGAGGACGCGATGACGCGCGAGGAGATGCTGGCGTATTGCCTCGGGAAGCCGGGCGCCCGGCTGGACCAGCCGTGGGAGGGCGACGAGGTGGTGAAGGTGGGCAGCAGGATCTTCGCCTTCCTCGGCTCACCGGACGGCGAGCCGAGGGTCGGCGTGAAGTGCGGCCCGAACCGGGAGGTCGCCGACGAGTGGATCCACCGGTTCCCGGACGACGCGAAGGCGTCGGCGTACATCGGGCGGTCGGGCTGGAACTCGCTGCGCCTCGACGGCGCGATTCCGGACGACGAGCTGGTCGAGGCCGTCGACGGCTCGTACGAGGCGGTGGTGGCGAAGCTGCCGAAGCGGGAGCGGCCGACGGTCTGAGGGCCGGCGCGGCGGCATGCCGCGCCGGCCCGTCGAGATCAGCGGGGTACGACCCGCTCGCTGGCCCACTCCCGCCAGCCGGCCAGCTTGTCCGCGGCGGCGGCGAGCTGGTCGGCGACGGGGCCGGGGCCGGTGGAGCCGGGCGTGGTCCGGGCGGCCAGCGCCGAGCGGACCGAGAGCACGTCGCGCACGCTCGGGTCCAGGTGCTCGCTGACCGTGGCGAGGTCGTCGTCGGAGACCTCGTCCAGCGCGCAGTCCCGGGCCACGCAGAGCGCGACGAGCTTGCCGGTGATCTCGTGCGCGTCGCGGAACGGCACGCCCTTGCGGACCAGCCAGTCGGCCACCTCGGTGGCGAGCGAGAAGCCCACCGGCGCGGCGGCGACCAGCCGGTCGACGCGGACCGTCATCGTGGAGATCATCCCGGCGAGTGCCGGCAGCAGCAGCTCCAGGGTGTCGACCGCGTCGAAGGCCGGCTCCTTGTCCTCCTGCATGTCCCGGTCGTAGGTCATCGGCAGGCCCTTGAGCATGGTGAGCACGCTCATCAGCCCACCCACCAGGCGGCCGGACTTGCCCCGGGCCAGCTCGGCGATGTCCGCGTTCTTCTTCTGCGGCATGATCGACGAGCCGGTGGCGAAGGCGTCGTCCAGCTCGACCCAGCCGAACTCGTGCGAGGTCCAGAGCACCACCTCCTCGCCGAGGCGGGACAGGTGCACCCCGACCAGCGCGGTGACGAAGAGGAACTCGGCCACGAAGTCCCGGTCGGCGACCGCGTCCATCGAGTTGGCGAAGGACGTGCGGAAGCCCAGCTCCTTGGAGACGGCCACCGGGTCCAGCGGCAGGCCGGAACCGGCGAGCGCGCCCGCCCCCAGGGGGCTGATCGCGGTCCGGTGGTCCCAGTCGCGCAGCCGCTCCAGGTCGCGCAGCAGCGGCTGCACGTGGGCCAGCAGCCAGTGCCCGAAGGTGACCGGCTGGGCGTGCTGGAGGTGGGTCATCCCGGGCGCGGCCGTGTCGACGTGCCGCTCGGCCTGCTCGACCAGGGCCTCGGCCAGCTCGACCAGCCGGCCGGCCACGCCCCGGGCGTGGTCGCGCAGGTAGAGCCGCAGGTCGGTGGCGACCTGGTCGTTGCGGGACCGGCCGGCGCGCAGCTTGCCGCCCAGGCTGCCGAGGCGTTCCAGCAGGCCGCGTTCCAGGGCGGTGTGCACGTCCTCGTCGTCGATGGTCGGGCGGAACTGCCCCGAGGCGCAGGCCGCCTCCAGGTCGTCGAGCGCGGCCAGGATGCGGCCCAGTTCCTCCGGGTCGAGCAGGCCCGCGCCGGCCAGCACCCGGGCGTGCGCCCGGGAGGCGGCGATGTCGTACGGGGCGAGACGCCAGTCGAACTGGACGCTCACCGACAGCCGCGCGAGGGCTTCGGCGGGGCCGCCGGCGAACCGGCCACCCCACAGGCTCGTCCGGTTGGTGGCGGCGCTGTTCTCGGTCAGGCTCTTGTCGTCCACGCCGCCCATTGTGGTGGCCACGGTTCCTAGCCGCCCAGCCGGGCGTCGCGTGCGGCGGCCATCTTGCTCGGCAGGCCCCAGAGCTGCACGAAACCCTTGGCCAGGGACTGGTCGAAGGTGTCGCCGGTGTCGTAGGTGGCCATGCCGAAGTCGTAGAGGCTGGCCTCGGAGCGCCGGCCGGTGACGGTGGCCCGGCCGCCGTGCAGGGTGAGCCGTACCTCGCCGGAGACGTGCCGCTGGGCGTCGTCGATGAACGCGTCCAGGCTCTCCTTGAGCGGCGAGAACCAGAGGCCGTCGTAGACCAGCTCGCCCCAGCGCTGGTCGACGCCGCGCTTGAACCGGGCCAGGTCGCGCTCGACGGTGACCGCCTCCAGCTCCTGGTGGGCGGTGATCAACGCGATCGCGCCGGGAGCCTCGTACACCTCGCGGCTCTTGATGCCGACGAGGCGGTCCTCGACCATGTCGAGCCGGCCGACGCCCTGCTGCCCGGCGCGCCGGTTCAGCTCCAGGATCGCCTGGTACGGGGTGACGGTCTCGCCGTCGATGGCGACCGGGTTGCCGGCGTCGAAGGTGATCACCACCTCGTCGGCGTCGCGCGGCTCGGCCGGGTCGGCGGTGTAGGAGTACAGGTCCTCGATCGGGCCGTTCCAGATGTCCTCCAGGAAGCCGGTCTCCACAGCGCGGCCCCAGAGGTTCTGGTCGATGGAGTACGGCGACTTGGCCGACACGTCGATCGGCAGGCCCTTCTCCTCGGCGAAGGCGATGGCCTTGTCCCGGGTCCAGGCGAAGTCCCGGGCCGGGGCGATGATCTTCAGGTCCGGGGCGAGGGCGCCCAGCCCGACCTCGAAGCGGACCTGGTCGTTGCCCTTGCCGGTGCAGCCGTGCGAGACGATCGTGCCGCCGTGCTTGCGGGCCGCGGCCACCAGGTGCTTGACGATCAGCGGCCGGGACAGCGCGGAGACCAGCGGGTAGCGGTCCATGTAGAGGGCGTTGGCGCGCATCGCCGGCAGGCAGTAGTCGGCGGCGAACTCGTCGCGCGCGTCGACCACCTCCGACTCGACCGCGCCGCAGTCCAGGGCGCGCTGCCGGATGGCGTCGAGGTCCTCTCCGCCCTGCCCGACGTCGACGGCCACCGCGATGATCTCGGCGCCGGTCTGCTCGGCGAGGTACGGAATGGCGACGGAGGTGTCGAGACCTCCGGAGTAGGCAAGGACGACCCGCTCGGTCATGGTGTGGTGCTCCCTTCAACATGTTCTTCCCGGCGGGCCCACCCGGCGAGCTTGTCGCCGAGCGCGGCCCCGCCGACGGCCTCGCGGGCCACGACGAGAATGGTGTCGTCGCCGGCGATGGTGCCGACGACCTCGGGCAGGCCCGCTCGGTCCAACGCGCTGGCCAGGTAGTGGGCTGCGCCCGGCGGGGTGCGCAGTACGGCGATGTTGCCGCTGGAGTCGACCCCGTTGAGCAGCTCGCGCAGCAGCCGGACCAGCCGGGCCGGAGCCGCCTCCGCGTCGCGCAGCGGCCGCTGGCCGTCCTCGGGGATCAGGTAGACGCCCCGCCCGTCGCCGCCGCGCGCGGTGACCGCGCCCAGCTCCTTGAGGTCCCGGGAGAGGGTGGCCTGGGTGACCTGGATGCCGTCGGCGGCGAGCAGGTCGGCCAACTCGGTCTGCGAGTGGATCGCCGTGTCGCGGATCAGCTCGACGATGCGGCCGTGCCGGGCGGCGCGGGTCAGCGGGGCGGTCATGTGGAGGCCTCCAGGAGATACGTCAGCAGCGCCTTCTGGGCGTGCAGGCGATTCTCCGCCTGGTCGAAGACCGCGCTGCGCGGCCCGTCCAGCACCTCGTCGGTGATCTCCTCGCCCCGGTGCGCGGGCAGGCAGTGCAGCACGATCACCGCCGGCCCGGCGTGGGCCAGCAGCGCGTCGTTGACCTGGTACGGCAGGAAGGGGGTGATCCGGTCCAGCCCGTCGTCCTCCTGGCCCATCGAGGTCCAGGTGTCGGTGGCGACCACGTCGGCTCCGCGTACCGCCTCGATCGGGTCGACGAGCGCCCGGACCGAGCCGCCGGTGCCGAGGGCGATCTTCTCGGCGCGGGCCAGCACGTCGGGGTCGGGCTGGAAACCGGCCGGGCCGGCGACCCGCACGTGCATCCCGGCGGTCGCGCCGGCCAGCAGGTACGAGTGCGACAGGTTGTTGGCGGCGTCCCCGACGTACGCCAGGGTCCGGCCCTGCGTGCCGCCGCAGTGCTCGCGGACGGTGAGCAGGTCGGCCAGGAGCTGGCAGGGGTGGTAGCCGTCGGTGAGGGCGTTGACCACCGGCACGGTGGCGTGCGAGGCGACCTCGGCGATCCGGTCGTCGCCGTGGGTGCGCAGCACGATCGCGGCGACGTAGCGGGAGAGCACCCGCCCGGCGTCGGCGAGGGTCTCGCCCCGGCCGAAGTGGGTGACCTGGGTGTCCACCACGAGGGGGTGGCCGCCCAGTTCGGCGATGCCGGCGTCGAAGGAGATCCGGGTACGCAGGCTCTGCTTGTCGAAGAGCACCGCCACCGACCGCGGCCCGGCCAGCGGCGTGTACGCGAACCGGTCCGCCTTCATCCGCGCGGCCAGGTCGAGCACGGTGGACTGCTCGGCGGGGGTCAGGTCGTCGTCCCGCAGGAAGTGCCGGATCATGCGATGACCTCCGTGGCGCTGGTCGTGGTCGGGGTGGCCGGCTCCGCCGGGTCGGCCTGCCCGGCCGCGTCGGCCGGCGTCGCCGCGTCGAGGGCGGCGGGGAGAGCGGCCAGGAAGGCGTCGACCTGGGCGGCGGTGAGGATCAGGGGCGGGGCGAGCCGGACCGCGTCCGGCTGCACCGGGTTGACCAGGAAACCGGCCTCGCGCAGCGTGGCGGTGACCGCAGCGGCGGCCGGGGCGGTGAGCACGATCCCGAGCAGCAGCCCGGCGCCCCGGACGTCGGCGACCAGCGGGTGACCGAGCGCCTCGACGCCCCGGCGCAGCCGTTCACCGGTGCGCTTCACGTGGTCGAGCAGCCCCTCGCTGGCGATGGTGGCGATCACGGCCAGCGCGGCGGCGCAGCTGACCGGGTTGCCGCCGAAGGTGGTGCCGTGCGAGCCGGGGGCGAGCAGTTCACCGGCCCGGCCGAAGGCGAGGCAGGCGCCGACGGGCAGCCCGCCGCCGAGCCCCTTGGCCAGGGTCACCACGTCCGGCTCGATCCCCTCGGCCTGGTGCGCGAACCAGTGCCCGGTGCGGCCGATGCCGGTCTGCACCTCGTCCAGGACCAGCAGGGCGCCGCGCCGGGCGGTGATCCGCCGCGCCTCGGCCAGGTAGCCGGCGGGCGGCACCACCACACCGTTCTCGCCCTGGATCGGCTCCAGGATCACCATCGCGGTGGCGTCGGTGACGGCCGCGTCGAGGGCGGCGGCGTCGCCGTACGCCACGTGGGTGACCTCGCCGGGCAGCGGGCGGAACGGGTCGGATTTCGCCGGCTGCCCGGTCAGCGCCAGCGCGCCCATGGTCCGGCCGTGGAAGCCGCCCCGGGCGGCCACCACCTGGGTGCGGCCGGTGAGCCGGGAGAGCTTGAACGCCGCCTCGTTGGCCTCCGCCCCGGAGTTGGCGAAGAACACCCGGCCCGGCCGGCCCGCGAGGGCCAGCAGCAGCTCCGCCAGGGCCACCGGCGGCTCGGCGACGAACAGGTTGGAGACGTGCCCGAGGGTCGCGACCTGCTTGGAGACGGCGGCCACCACGGCCGGGTGGGCGTGGCCGAGGGCGTTGACCGCGATGCCGCCGAGCAGGTCGACGTACTCCCGGCCGGTCTCGTCGACCACGACGGCGCCGGAGCCGGAGACCAGCGCCAGCGGCGGGGTGCCGTAGTTGTCCATCAGGGCCTGGCCCCACCGTTCGACCAGCGTGCTCATGCGCTCACCGAGCCTTCGTTGTTCGCGACTGCGGGGCTCGCGCTCACGACCATCGTGCCGAATCCTTCCGAGGTGAAGACCTCCAGCAGCGTGGAGTGGGCGACCCGGCCGTCGACGACGTGCGCGGCGGGCACGCCCCCGCGCACCGCCCGCAGGCAGGCCTCCATCTTCGGGACCATCCCCGACTCCAGGGACGGCAGCAGCTTCGCCAGCTCGTCGTCGGTGATCTCGCTGACCAGGCTGGCGGTGTCGGGCCAGTCGGCGTACAGGCCGGCCACGTCGGTGAGCACGACCAGCTTGCGGGCGTCGAGGGCGACGGCGAGCGCGGCGGCGGCGGTGTCGGCGTTCAGGTTGTGCAGCACCCCGTCGGCGTCCGGCGCGACGGTCGAGATGACCGGGATCCGGCCGGCGGCGATCAGGTCGGTCACCGCCGAGACGTCCACGGACTCCACGTCGCCGACCTGCCCGACGTCCACCGGCTGCCCGTCGACGTACGCGGGCCGCCGGACGGCGGTGAACAGCCCGGCGTCCTCGCCGGAGAGGCCGACGGCGAACGGGCCGTGCGCGTTGATCAGCCCGACCAGTTCCCGGCCGACCTGCCCGACCAGCACCATCCGGACCACGTCCATCGCCTCGGGGGTGGTGACCCGCAGGCCGCCCCGGAACTCGCTGGCGATGCCGAGCCGGCCCAGCATGGCGGAGATCTGCGGCCCACCGCCGTGCACGACGACCGGCTTGAGGCCGGCGTACCGGAGGAAGACCATGTCGGCGGCGAAGGCGCGCTGCAGCGCCGGGTCGACCATGGCGTTGCCGCCGTACTTGACCACGACGCAGGCGCCGGAGAAGCGGGCCAGCCAGGGCAGCGCCTCGATCAGCGTCTCGGCCTTGACCTGGGCCCGGGTGAGGTCCGCGGAGAGGCTCATGAGGAGTACGCCGAGTTCTCGTGCACGTACGCGTGCGACAGGTCGTTGGTCCAGATCGTCGCCGCCGAGGAGCCGGCGTGCAGGTCGATGCGGATGGTGACGTCCCGGCCGGAGAGGTCGACCTTGGCGCGGTCCTCGGCGGCGGCGCCGGAGCGGCACACCCAGATCCCGTTGACCGCGACGTCGACGCCGTCGGGCTCGAAGGCGGCGGCGGTGGTGCCGACGGCGGCGAGGATCCGCCCCCAGTTCGGGTCGTTGCCGAACAGCGCGGTCTTCACCAGGTTGTTGCGCGCCACGGAGCGGCCCACCTCGACCGCGTCGTCCTCGTCGGCCGCGCCGACCACGTCGATGGCGATCTGCTTGGTGGCGCCCTCGGCGTCGGCGATGAGCTGCTGGGCCAGGTCGTGGCAGGCGGCGGTGACCGCGGCGGTCAGCTCGGCGGCGGTGGGCTCGACGCCGGACGCGCCGCTGGAGAGCAGCAGCACCGTGTCGTTGGTGGACATGCAGCCGTCGGAGTCGATCCGGTCGAAGGTGACCCGGGTGGCGGCGCGCAGCGCGGCGTCGAGCGCCTCCGGCCCGGCGACCGCGTCGGTGGTGAGCACGCAGAGCATGGTGGCCATGGCCGGGGCGAGCATCCCGGCGCCCTTGGCCATGCCCCCGACGGTCCAGCCGCTGCCCTTGGCGACGGTGGTCTTCGGCCGGGTGTCGGTGGTCATGATCGCCTCGGCCGCGGCGGTGCCACCGTCGCGGGCGAGCCCGCGGATGGCGCTCCGCACCCCGGGCAGCAGCTTCTGCATCGGCAGCCGCTCGCCGATCAGGCCGGTGGAGCAGACCGCGACCTCGCCGGCGCCGAGGATCAGCCGGGGGCTGACGGAGGTCAGCGCGGCGGCGGTGTGCTCGGCGGTGGCGTGGGTGTCCTGGAAGCCGCCCGGGCCGGTGCACGCGTTGGCCCCGCCGGAGTTGAGCACCACGGCGCGGACCACGCCGCCGCGGACGACCTGCTGGGTCCAGAGCACCGGTGCGGCCTTGACCCGGTTGGCGGTGAAGACGCCGGCGATCCCGGCGTCGGGGCCGTCGTTGACGACGAGGGCGAGGTCGGCGGCGCCGCTGGTCTTGAGCCCGGCGGCGATGCCGGCCGCCCGGAAACCCCGGGGGGCGGTGACGGTCATGGCGCGACTCCGAAGACGGGAAGGCCGGTGGTCTCGGGCAGGCCGAGCATGAGGTTGGCGCACTGCACGGCCTGGCCGGCGGCGCCCTTGCCGAGGTTGTCGATCGCGCTGACCACGATCACCCGGCCGGAGTCGGCGTCGAGGCCCGCCTGGAGGTGGCAGGCGTTCGAGCCAGCCGTGGCGGCGGTGTGCGGCCAGGCGCCCTCGGGCAGCACGTGCACGAACGGCGCGTCCGCGTACGCCCGGGCCAGCACCTCGCGCGGGTCGGCGTCGCCGGTCGGCAGGGCGGTGACGGTGGCGAGGATGCCGCGCGGCATCGGCGCGAGCACCGGGGTGAAGGAGAGGCTGGTCGCGCCGGTGGCCTGCTTGATCTCCGGCACGTGCTGGTGGGCGCCGACCTTGTAGGGCGACAGGTCGCCCATCACCTCGCTGCCGAGCAGGTGGGCCTTGGCGGCCCGGCCGGCGCCGGAGGTGCCGGAGGCGGCGACCACGACCACGTCGGTGGGCAGGACCGCGCCGGCGGCGACCAGCGGGGCCAGGGCGAGGGTGGTGGCCACGGCGTAGCAGCCGGTGCTGGCCACCCGGTTCGCGGCGGCGATCGCCGCCCGCTGGCCGGGCAGCTCGCACAGGCCGTAGGTCCAGGCGCCGGCGTGCGGGCCGCCGTAGTAGCGGGCCCAGGCGGCGGCGTCGTGCAGCCGGTGGTCGGCGCCGAGGTCGACCACCTTGACCGTCTCGGGCAGGGCCGCCGCGAGGGCCGCCGACTCGCCGTGCGGCAGGGCCAGGAAGACCAGGTCCGCGTCGGCCAGGGTCGCCGGGTCGGTCGCCGTGAGCGCCAGGTCGAGCCCCGCGAGCTGCGGGTGTACGGCGGCGACGGGCTGACCGGCCTGGCGGTGGGCGGTGGCGGCGATCAGGTCGAGCTCGGGGTGCCCGGCGACCAGGCGCAGCAGTTCGCCCCCGGCGTATCCGCTCGCACCCGCGACCGCTACTCGAATGCCCATACTCACCTCCGCATGACTATGCAGAAAAGGCTAGCGGTCTCCACCCCTCACTGCAAGTTCATACGTCCCACTGCATGAGCATGTAGTCGTGACGCCGGTCACCGGATACGACGACGCCCGGCCCGGGTCGCGGGAGGCGATCCGGGCCGGGCGGGACGGCGAGGGGCGTACCGGGCTAGAGGCGGCCCTCCTCGACGGCCCGGGTCACCCACGGGATGACCTCGTCGAGCATCTCGTCCAGGGAGGTGCCGGCGGTGAAGCCGAGGACCTCGCGGGCCTTGGTCACGTCCGGCACCCGCTTCTGCACGTCGTACTGGTAGGGCTCGTCGGAGACGTACCGGAACGGCACGTCGGTGCCCTTGATCTTGCGCCAGATCAGCTCGGCCAGCTCCAGCACGCTGGTGGACTCGGCGGTGGAGAGGTTGAAGTCCTCGTTGCGCGCCGCCGGGTGCTCCACCGCTGTGGCGATGCCCCGGGCCAGGTCCCCGCCGTAGGTGTAGTGCCGCACCTGGTGGCCCTCGCCGAGGATGTGCAGCGGGTCCTGCCCCTTGACGATCTTCTGCACCAGGTCCGGCACCACGTGCGACATGGCCAGCTTGACGTTGCCGGAGAGGACCTCGGCCTGGCCGAGCGCCCGCCCCTCCCCCACGCCCACGCAGTTGAACGGCCGGACGATCGTGTACGGCAGCTGGTACTGCTCCCAGGCGGCCCGGGCGTAGTACTCCACGGCCAGCTTCTGGAAGCCGTACGAGGAGAGCGGCGGCGGGACGAGCCGCTCGTCGCCCTCCTTGCTGGGCCAGTGCTCGGTGGACTCGTAGACCATCGAGGAGGACAGGTAGGTCACCTTCGCCAGGCTGCCCTCGCGGTGGGCCCGGATGGCCGCGTCGCAGGTGGCCGCCATGATCCGCTCGTTGGTGGCGAGCAGGTCGTAGGCGTAGGCGTGGAAGTAGGAGATGCCGCCGATCATCGCCGCGCCCGCCACCAGGTGATCGCAGCCGTCGAGCAGCTCGGTGAGCAGGTCGACGTCGCGGGCGTCGCCCTCGACGAAGCGGAACCGGGGGTGCGCGTCGTAGCTGTGGGTGACCGGGCCGTACTTGGAGAAGTTGTCGATGCCGACCACCTCGTGGCCCCGGCCCAGCAACTCCTCGACGAGGTACCCGCCGATGAAGCCGGCCGAACCAGTTACCAGGACCTTCGCCACGTGCGCTCCTATGCGGTCTTCTCGTACTCGGTGCTGTCCCGCTCGCCGCGCGGGGCGGGCACGGCCGGGGCCGTGCGGGCGGTCAGCTTCTCCCGGCTCAGCCGTCGACCGTAGGCGAAGAAGTACCACCGCAGGTAGCCGGGGAGGAACCGGCCCAGGTCGAAGTGGGACTCGCCCAGCGGCCGGTCCAGCCAGATGGTGGGGATCTCGGCGACCGGCAGGCGCAGCCGGGTGGCCTTCGCGGTCAGCTCCAACCCGATCTCGAAGCCGGTGCGCGACTCGATCCCGACCTCCCGCACGAAGGCCGTGTCGTACGCCTTGAAGCTGTTGGTGGCGTCCCGGGTGCCGACCCGGGCCAGCGTGTAGAGGCTGCGCCCCGCCCAGCGCGACATCATCCGCTTCAGCCGGGGCCCGCCGACCTGCTGCCCGCCCGGCATGTAGCGGGAGGCGGCGGCGACCACCACGCCCCGGTCCACCAGCCGGGCCAGCTCGTCGATCTGGCGCGGGTCGTCGCAGCCGTCGGCCATGGTGACCACCACCACCGGGGCGAGCGCGGCGTCGATGCCGAACCGGATGGCGTTGGCCGGCCCGCGCCCGTACGTGTTGAGCACCGCGCGCACCCGCGGGTCGGTGCGGGCGATCTGCTCCACGTACGGGACGGTGGTGTCCTCCGGCATGTCGTGCACGATCAGCACCTCGGCCGGGAGCAGCATCTCGCGCAGCATCCGTTCGAGGCAGCGCAGGATCGCCTCGCCCTCGTTGTAGACCGGCACGATCACCGACACCCGCGGCCTCACACCCGCACCCCCGTCCCGGTCAGCCCCCACATGTCGATCACCGGCTTGTCGGTGTCCAGCCGGGCGTACTGCTCGTGCGGTGCGGCGATGACCAGCAGGTCGGCCCGGCGCAGCACCTCGTCGAGGCCGACCAGGCGCTCGTCGGCGACGTACGGGTCGGTGCAGAGGGTCTCCCGGGTCTTCAGCGCCAGGATCTTGCGCAGCTTGTACGCCAGGCTCTCCCGGGGGTCGTCCGAGCCGCCCTTGAAGGCCATCCCGAGGATGCCCACGGTCAGCTCGGACAGGTCGAACCGGTCCTCCAGCCGGGACACCAGGTAGAGCGGCAGCCCCTCGTTGATCAGCATCGCGGAGTGGCCGAGCACGAAGTTGTTCCGGTTGAACGCGGCCAGCTGCATGGTGTCCTTGAACAGGCACGGCCCGGCGGCGAAGCCCGGCATCGGCAGGTCGGCCGCGCGCGGGTAGTCGAAGGCGACCGCGTGCCGGATCCGGGCGAAGTCCAGCCCGAAGTCGTTGGCCATCATCCAGAACTGGTTGGCGGTGGCGAACTTGATGTAGCGCCAGGTGTTGGTGAACAGCTTCGCCAGCTCCGCCTCCTCCGGCTCGAGCGGGACGATCTGCTCGGTGAGGTGCCGGAACAGCTTCTCCGCCCGGGCCAGGGCGGCGGGCGTACGGGCGGCGACGATCTGCGGCAGCGTGAACAGCTCGGTCATCGCCCGGCCCTCGGCGATGCGCTCCGGGCAGAACGCCACGTCGGCCTTGACGCCCTTGCCGGCGAGCAGCTTCTCGGTGAGCGCGGTCACCCCCGGGTAGACGGTGCTGCGCAGCACCACCAGCTGCCCGTCGCGCAGGTGCTCGGCGCAGCGCTCCAGCGCGCGGGGCACCGCACCCAGGTCCGGGTTGAGGTGCTCGTCGACCGGGGTGCCGACGACCACCACGAGGTGCTCGGAGGCGCCCACGGCGACCGGGTCGGTGGTGGCCCGAAGCCGGCCGGCGGCGACCGCCTCGGCGAGCGCCTCGGCCGCGCCCGGCTCGGCGAAGGGCAGGGTGCCCGCGTTGACCGTGGCGACGGCGTCGGCGTTGATGTCGTACAGCACGACGGAGAGGCCGCGGGAGGCGAACGCGATGCCCAGCGGCAGACCGACCCGGCCGCAGCCTCCGACGATGCAGACGTCGACGGAGAGGGGCGCGGGGCCCGGATCCTCGGACATCAGGTCAGCTCCCGGTGGGGGTGGTGGGGGTGTGATCCCGCTGGTGAGTCGGAATCCAAGCAGGTTAGCCGCTTCCATGTGACCCGTGGGTAGCCGAACATGCCGTCGCCGGTGGCCTTTCGGCCGATGGGCCACGTTCCGCACCACCGCCGTGACAGCCCGCACATATCGACTAGGATGACTACCTGGCGGAAGTGTGGGGCCGAGCGGTCGGCCACGGGGGGCACACGCGGAGGGCACATGGGCCTGGCCTTTCAGATCCTCGGTCCGGCACGGGCACACCGGGACGGCCGGACGCTGCGACTGCCGGCCGGCCGGCCCACCGCGCTGCTGGTCACCCTCCTGCTGCACGCCGGGACGGCGGTGCCGGTCGAGCGGCTGTGCCAGGAGCTGTGGGGCTCACAGGCGCCCGCCTCGGCGGTGGCGAACCTGCGCAGCCACGCCAGCCAGCTGCGGCACCTGCTCACCGGGCCGGGCGAGCCGGTGCGGCTGCGCGCGGAGGGCGGCGGATACCTGCTCCGGGTCGAACCGGGCGAGCTGGACGCCACCGAGTTCGAGCGGCTGGCCGACGAGGCACGGGCGGCTCGGGACCGCGGCGCGGCGGAACTCGCCGCCGCCCGCGCCGAGCAGGCCCTGGCGCTCTGGTCGGCCACCGAGCCACCGCCCGCGTACGGCCCGCTGACCGCCGCCGCCTTCGACCGGCTGCGCGAGCGCCGGGCCGAGGTCCGCGAGACGTACGCCCGGGCCCGGCTGGACCTCGGCGATCCGGGTTCGCCCGCCCTGGTCGCCCTGCTGCGCGGGCACGTCGCGGAGCACCCGCTGCGGGAATCCGGGTGGGGCCTGCTGATGCGCGCGCAGCACCGGGCCGGCGACGGGGCGGCCGCCGTGCGGACCTACCGGACGGCCTGCCGGGCGCTCGCCGGCGAACTCGGCGTACCGCCCGGGCCCGAGCTGACCGCGCTCTACCGCACCGTCCGCCAGGGCGAGGGCCCACCGGCCCGCACGCCGGTGCGCACCCCCGGCGGGTCGCACCCGGCCCGGGCCGCGCCGGTGCCCCACGAGCTGCCCTGCGCCGCCGCGCCCTTCGTGGGGCGGCACGCGGAGCTGGCCCGGCTCGCCGCCGGGCTGGCGGGCACCGGAACCCGCCCGGTGACCCTGTCGGTGTACGGCATGGCCGGCACCGGCAAGTCCGCCCTCGTCCTGCGGGCCGCGGCGGAGGCCCTCGACGCCTTCCCCGACGGTCAGCTCCACCTGGAACTCGGTGGCTCCGTCGCCGGTGCCCGGCTGCCGCCGCTGGAGGTGGCCAACCGGGTGCTCCGCTCGCTGTCCCCGTCGCCCGGCCCGGCCGCCGGGGTGGCGGAGGCCCGCGCCCGGGTCCGGTCCCTGCTCTTCGACCGCCGGGTGCTCCTGGTGCTCGACAACGCCGCCGACCCCGCCCAGGTCGAGGACCTGCTGCCGGTACGCGGCGCGTGCGCGCTGGTGGTGACCAGCCGGACGCCGGTGCTCGACGCGGCCGGGGGCACCCTGCGGCTCGACCCGCTGCCACCGGGGGACGGGCTGGCCCTGCTGCGGGCCACCGCCGGGGACCGCCCGGTGGACGACGAGCCGGAGGCGGCGGTCGCGGTGGTCACGCTCTGCGAGGGGCTGCCGCTGGCCCTGCGGACCGCCACCCGCCGGCTCACCGAGGGCCCGCACTGGTCGCTGGCCCGGCTGGCCCGGCTGCTGCGCGACGAGCGGTTCCGCCTCGCCGAGACCGGGCTGCGGCCCCGGCTGACGGCCAGCTACCGCCGCCTCGGCCCGGCCGCGCCGGTGTTCCGCCGGCTCGGCCGGGCCCGGCCGGGTCCGGTCACCGCCGAGCAGACCGCCGCGCTGACCGGCGCGCCGCCGGAGGAGGCGGCGCGGGCGCTGGACCGGCTGGTCGCGGCGCAGCTCGCCGAGCCCGCCGGGCCGGGCCGGTTCCGCCTCGGCGAGCTGGTCCGCCTCTACGCCGCCGAGCTGGACGCCGGCGAGCCGCCCGGAGCCGCAGCCGCCGGGGCCGGGTCACCCGAGCCGGGGCCGGCCGGCGGCGAGCGGGCCTGACACCGACCGGCGCGGGCGGTCACACCGGCGCCGGGGTGTCCTCCCGGTAGCCGCGCGCCTGGAGGGCGAAGAGCCGCGCGTACCCGCCACCGGCGGCGAGCAGCTCGTGGTGGTCGCCGCGCTCGGCCACCCGGCCGTCGGCGAGCACGACGATGGCGTCGGCGTCGCGCACCGCGTTGAGCCGGTGCGAGATGAGCAGGCTGGTGCGATTCCGGCGCAGCTCCCGCAGCCGGGTGTGCAGGTCGTGCTCCGCCGCGGCGTCCAGGCCCGAACTCGGTTCGTCGAGCACGAGCAGGTCCGCCTCGGCGCGCAGGAAGCCCCGGGCCAGCGCGATCCGCTGCCACTGGCCGCCGGAGAGGACCACCCCCGCCTGCGGGTCGTCGCGGTCCGGGCCGTCGAAGAAGACCCGGGTCAGCAGGGTGTCGTAGCCGCGCGGCAGCGCGGTGAGGGTGTCGTCGATGCCGGCGTGCCGGGCGGCGCGGCGCAGCCGCTCCGAGTCCCCGAGCGCCGCCAGGTCGCCGACCGCGATGTTCTCGCCGGCGGTCAGGTCGTAGGGCATGAAGTCCTGGAACACCGCGCCGAGGCGCTCGCGCAGCGCCGCCGGGTCGAACTCGCGCAGGTCCACGCCGTCCCAGAGGATCGCGCCGCGCTCCGGGTCGTAGAAGCGGCACAGCAGCTTCACCAGGGTGCTCTTGCCGGCGCCGTTGAGCCCCACCAGCGCGGTGGTCGACCCGTAGGGCAGGTGCAGGTCCACCCCGCGCAGCACCCAGGGATGCTCGGGCGAGTAGCGGAACCACACGTCGCGCAGCTCGATCCCCCGGCGCAGCGGCGGCACCGGCCGGGCGACGGCCGGCACCGGCAGGTCCGGCTCGGCGCGGACCACCTGGTCGTAGTGGTCGAAGAGCAGCAGCGCCTGGTGGATCGCGCCGACCTGGCCGACCAGTGCGCCCAGCGCGCCCTGCACCCCCGGTACGGCGGCCAGGTAGATCGCCACGTCACCCAGGCTCAGCCGCCGGGCGGCGGCCCCGGTGACGATCCAGACCACGCCGACCCCGGCCACGGCGGCCCCGAGCAGGCCGAGCAGCGCCTGCGCCCGCATCTCCCGGCGGTCCAGCCGCCGCTCCACCCGGTGCATGCCGTGCAGCTCGTCGAGCATCCGGTCGCCGAAGAACCGGCCGAGGCCGAAGAGGCGTACCTCCTTGGCGGCGGGCACCCCGGTCAGCAGCTGGGCGAAGAACAGGTCGCGGCGCTGGAAGTGCTCCAGCCGCAGCACCATCGCCATCCGGGAACGGTTGAGGCGCAGCTGCATCCAGAGCGTCGGCAGCGCCGCCAGCAGCACCAGCAGTCCCACCAGCGGACTCAGCGCCAGCAGCACGCCGAGGAAACCGCCGATCGCGATGACGCTCTGCACCGCACCCAGCGCGTTGCCGGTGAGCTGGGTCGGGCCGAGGTGCCCGGTCTGCTGGGCGGCCTGCAACCGGTCCTGGAAGACCGGGTCCTCCAGCCGGACCAGGCCCACCAGCCGCAGCACCGCGTCGTGCAGGCGGCGGCGCACCAGCCGGGAGATCGCGCGGGAGCGCTCGGCCTCGACGTACTTGCGCACGTGCGGCAGGACCGCGCCGGTCGCGGCGGCGACCGCCAGGCCGACGCCGAGCAGCACCAGCGGCACGGCCGGCCCGCCCGCGCCGGTGAGGCGGTCCAGGACGAGCTTGGTCAACCCGGCGACGGCCACCGGGGTCGCCCCGGCGAGCACCGCCAGCAGCAGGTCGGTCAGGGTGCCGGCGGGCGCCGCCCGCCAGGTCAGCCCGAGGGCCGCCCGGGCGTGCCGGGCGGCCCGCCGGGGCGCCAGCCGGGGGCCGGTCACCGGGCCACCGGAAGGTCCAACCGAGCGATGCCGAACGCGGTCGAGGCGACGATGCCGCGCTGGTCGAGCAGGCCGAACGCCGGGAAGCCCTTCACCCCGAAGGCCAGCGGCAGCGCGCCGGTGCCCGGCTCGACGAAGACCGTGGCCACGGCGGCGAAGCGGTCCGCGTACGGCTGGGTCGCCTCGCCCTTGCCGACCACGACCACCCAGACGTGCTCGGCCCCGCCCGGCATGCCGGCGGCCCGGTCGAGCAGCGCCGGGATCTGCTCCTCGCAGTGGTCGCAGCTCGGCGAGAGGAACGCCACCAGCGTCATCGGCGGGATGTCGGCGCGGGTGAACACCCGCCCGTCCACGGTGGTCGAGACGAAGTCGCCGGGGATCGAGCCGACCTCCAGCATCACCTCCGGCGGGGCGGACTGCCGGTCGTTGAGCAGGTCGGTGTGTTCGCGCAGCCGGCGGACCACGCCGAGCAGCAGCACCAGGTTCAGCAGGCCGAGCGCGGCGACGAGGACGACGGCGACGGTCAACAGCGCCATGGGGGCTCCTTGGAGTTCGAGGGGGACGGGTCAGTGCCGGCGGGCCGGGCCGGGAGCCCGGGCCGGGGCGAAGAGGGCGACCAGGTCGTCGAGGCGGACCACCACGGCGGCCAGCGGCACCGCCAGGCCCACCGCGAGCAGGGTGTCCACCGCGCCCGGTGGCGCACCGCCGGCGGCCCGGCCGAGCAGGCCGAACAGCGCCACCAGGAGCAGCGCGAGGTTGCGGACCACGTGCCGCGCCCCAATCGGCCCGTCGCCGGCGCCGAAGCAGCGGCAGGCGGGGCGCTCGCCGCGCCGCAGCGCGCGGGCCAGGGCCAGGGTGAGCACGCCGAGCAGGCCCGCGGCGAGCAGCAGCCCGGCGGGCGCGGTGGCGGGCACGGCGAGCAGCACGACGACGGCCGCCTCGGCGGTGACCGCGACCCGGGCGACCGGCCGGGTCCACCGCGCCGGTACGCCGAACCGGCCGACCGAGCCGACGAAGGAGCCGAAACCCTCGCGGGTCCGCAGCTTGCCGACGACGGCGGCGAGGAACACCAGCGCCAGCAGCAGCCGGGCGGTCAGCTCCAGGGATCGCATCCGGTACGCCTCCTCGCGGGTACGGGGAGGCCCACGCTAGGTGCGACGGATACATCGCCGGTACAGCGGCGGGCGCATCGACCGTGGCCGCTGTACCGGTCGGTGTATCCGCTCGTCGTAGCGTCCGGGCAACGATCGGACCCGGGAGGAGGTGAACGAATGTTCCGTCGACTGGAGAGCCTGGGCGAGCGGATGCTGGGCGTGTTCGTGCCGAAGGTGACCGCGGCGGCCGGCTGTCCGCCGGACCCGTACTGCGCGCTCTGCGGCACCTGCTACTTCAAGCGGTGCAGCACCAACCTGGCGTGCAAGACGTACTGCGGGACGTGCGGCTACTACTGCAGCGCGGGAGCGACCACGATGACCAGCCTCTGCTGAGGCCGGCTCCGGGGGGGGGGGGGGGGGGGGGGGGGGCG
>NZ_JBPQTL010000059.1:0-36425 GCF_051386295.1 Micromonospora sp. URMC 105
GCTTGGTGGTCACCTCCTCCGGCGGGTACTTGAAGGCGATCGCCCAGCGCGGCGCGCGGCTGGTCGAGGGTGCCGGCGCGGTGGGAGAAGGCGTCGGCGGGGACGGTGACCGGCTCGGCCAGGTCGAGCCAACTGTCGTGGTCGGCGGCGGGGTCCCACTCGCGGGTGGGGATGCGTACGTGGTCGTCGCGGCTGCTCTTGTCCTGACTGGTGATCTTCAGTACCTCGGCGCTCCGGTCGCTGATGCGCAGCACCAGGCAGGGGCGCACCTTCGAGCCGGTGCCGTCGTGGAACGGGACGTCGGCCCACCAGATCTCGCCCGGCCGGGGCGTACCCGTCGGGGTGCGCGGCCGGGGCGGGGCGGTGGGGCGGGCCCGGTCCCGCGGCGGCGTGCCCCGCTCGGGCCGGACGCGTTCGCCCCCGGCCGGGCGGCCGCCGCGCCGCCGCCACTCGTTCCAGCCCCAACCGGCGGCCACGGCCAGCACGACCAGCACCGCCCACCACACCCACTCGGGCATCCGTACCCCTGCCTTCTCCGGCGTCGGCGAGCCGCCGACGTGCGGCGATCGTCGCACGGTGGGCGGGTCCCCGCCCGTCGGGCGCGGCGGGGGTGGCAGGGGATTGTCCGACCGGCCCGATAGCGTGCGGGGGTAGCGTGATCACGGGGAGATCCCACTGGTTTCCGGAGGCGGCAGGGTGTCCGAAGAAGCGGTCCTTCAGCAGGTCAGCCCCGCGCAGGAGGCGGCGGCCGGCGGTGAGCCGACCCCCGAGGCGCGGGAGCGGCACGCCACGCTGAGCCAGGAGCTCACCGAACACCAGTACCGCTACTACGTCCTCGACGCGCCGGTCATCTCCGACGCGGAGTTCGACCGGCAGCTGCGCGAGCTGGAGGCGCTGGAGGCGGAGTACCCGGCGCTGCGCACCCCCGAATCGCCGACGCAGCGGGTCGGCGGCACCTTCTCCACCGACTTCACCCCGGTCACCCATGCCGAGCGGATGCTCTCGCTGGACAACGCCTTCGCCGACGAGGAGCTGGCCGCGTGGGCCGAGCGGGTCGAGCGGGACGCCGGCGGCCCGGTGCCCTACCTCTGCGAGCTGAAGGTCGACGGGCTGGCCATCAACCTCACCTACGAGAAGGGGCGGCTGGTCCGCGCCGCCACCCGGGGTGACGGGCGCACCGGCGAGGACGTGACGGCCAACGTCCGCAGCATCCGCGACGTGCCGGCCCGGCTGACCAGCTCCGACGAGTTCCCCGACCTGCCGGAGCTGCTGGAGGTGCGCGGCGAGATCTACTTCCCGGTGGCGGCCTTCGCCGACCTCAACGCCGGCCTGGTCGAGCAGGGCAAGGCGCCGTTCGCCAACCCCCGCAACGCGGCCGCCGGCAGCCTGCGGCAGAAGGACCCCCGGATCACCGCGTCCCGGCCGCTGCGCCTGGTGGTACACGGCATCGGCGCCCGGCGGGGCTTCCAGCCGACGGCCCAGTCCGAGTCGTACGCGGCCCTCAGGGCGTGGGGCCTGCCCACCAGCGACCGGTGGCGGGTGGTGCCCGACCTGGCCGGCGTCGCGGACTACATCGCCTACTACGCCCAGCACCGGCACGACGTCGAGCACGAGATCGACGGCGTGGTGGTCAAGGTCGACCCGGTCTCCATCCAGGGCCGGCTCGGCTCGACCAGCCGCGCGCCGCGCTGGGCGATCGCCTTCAAGTACCCGCCGGAGGAGGTGACCACCAAGCTGCTCGACATCGACGTCAACGTCGGGCGCACCGGCCGGGTCACCCCGTTCGCCGTGCTCGAACCGGTGCGGGTGGCCGGCTCCACGGTCGCCCTGGCGACCCTGCACAACGCCCGCGAGGTCGAGCGCAAGGGCGTGCTGATCGGCGACACGGTGGTGCTGCGCAAGGCCGGCGACGTGATCCCCGAGGTGCTCGGCCCGGTGGTCGACCTGCGTCCCGCCGACGCCCGCCCGTTCGTCATGCCCACCACCTGCCCGGCCTGCGGCACCCCGCTCGCCCCGGCGAAGGAGGGCGACGTCGACATCCGCTGCCCCAACAGCCGCAGCTGCCCGGCGCAGCTGCGCGAGCGGGTCTTCCACCTGGCCGGGCGGGGTGCGTTCGACATCGAGGTGCTGGGCTACAAGGGCGCCGCCGCGCTGCTCGACGCCCAGATCATCACCGACGAGGGTGACCTGTTCTCCCTCGACGCCGAGCAGCTGTCCCGCTCGCCGTTCTTCGTCAACAAGGACGGCAGCCTCGGCAGCAACGCCACCAAGCTGCTGGACAACCTCGCCGTCGCCCGGGAACGGGACCTGTGGCGGGTGCTGGTGGCGCTCTCCATCCGGCACGTCGGCCCCACCGCCGCGCAGGCCCTCGCCCGGCACTTCCGCTCGATCGAGGCGATCGACGCCGCCACCGAGGAGGAACTCTCCTCCGTGGACGGTGTCGGCCCGACCATCGCCGCCAGCATCAAGGAGTGGTTCGCCGTCGACTGGCACCGCGAGGTGGTGCAGAAGTGGGCTCGGGCCGGCGTACGGATGGCCGAGGAGGCGGGCGAGGAGGGGCCGCGCCCACTGGAGGGGGTCACCGTGGTGGTGACCGGCACCCTCGCCGGGTTCAGCCGGGACCAGGCGTCCGAGGCGATCCAGAGCCGGGGCGGCAAGGTCAGCGGTTCCGTCTCCAAGAAGACCGGCTTCGTGGTGGTGGGCGACAACCCCGGCTCCAAGGCGGACAAGGCGGCCACCCTCAAGGTGCCGGTCCTCGACGAGGACGGTTTCCGGGTGCTGCTCGACCGGGGGCCGGACGCGGCCCGGGAGGTCGCCCGCGTCGAGGGGTGAGCCGGCGCGACGGCAGGGGATCTTGGGGTCGTATACCAACTTAATTACGACTACGACCGATTCGTGACTGTCGCGTCGGGGTACGGCCACTCAGGGCGTTTCATTGGGACACGGTGCGCGACTGGCGCACCGCGTACCGTATGCCCGGGAGGTGCGATGGAGACCGCCGACCCCCGCAACTCCGTCCCACCCGGGCGGGGCGCGCGGTTCGCCGGCTTCGTCGCCGCGGTGATCGGGCTGGCGCTGCTGGTCTCCGCCCTGCCGTTGACCGGGCTCCCCGAGCGGCTGCCCCGGCTGCCGGCGGCGTTCTGGGCCATGGCCGCGCTCGCCGTCGCCTGTGACGCGCGGCCCTTCGTCCCGCCCGGCCGGCGGCAGACCTCGGCGGTCTTCCCGTCCACCTGCTTCACCTTCGCGATCCTGCTCGGCTGGGGGCTCGGCCCGGCCGTGGCGGTGCAGGCCGTCGCCGTCGCCGTCTCCGGCTGGCGGATGCGGCACGCGCTCTGGCGGACCGCCTTCAACGCCGCCCAGTACGCCTGCGCGCTCGCCGCCGCGTACCTGGTGCTCCGGCTCGGGCCCGGCGGGCTCTTCGCCGGCGGCCGGCTCGGCTGGACCGACGTGGCCGCGGTCGGCGCCGCCACCCTCACCTGGTTCGCCGTCAACTACGGCCTGGTCAGCAGCGCGCTGCGGCTGCGCTTCGGCGGCCGGTGGTGGCCGAGCGTCCGCCAGGCGCTGCCGTACGAGCTGCTCTCCACCGGCTCGCTGCTGCTGCTCGCCCCGGTGCTGGTCACCGCCGCCCGGGCCAGCGCCGCGCTGGTGCCGCTGGTGCTGGTGCCGCTCTTCGCCGTCTACCGGATGTCCCGGCTCTCCGCCGAGCAGGAGCACCTGGCCGCCCTCGACCCGCTGACCGGCCTGCCCAACCGCAAGGCCCTGCTCGCCGAGGTCGCCGAGCAGGTGCACCTGCACGCCGAGCGGGTCGCCAAGGGCGACCGGGACGCCCACCTCGCCCTGCTCCTGATCGACCTGGACCGGTTCAAGAACGTCAACGACGCGCTCGGCCACGCCGTCGGCGACCGGCTGCTGGTCGAGGTGAGCGCCCGGCTGGCCGACGTGGTCGGCGGGCGGGACATGCTGGCCCGGCTCGGCGGGGACGAATTCGCCATCGTCGCCGGCCGGCTCGACGGCGTGGACGAGGCCCACGAGCTGGCCGACCGGGTGGTGACGGCGCTCGCCGAGCCGGTGTCGCTGGACGGGCTGCCGCTGGACGTGGGCGCCTCGATCGGCATCGCGCTCTTCCCCGAGCACGGCGAGGACTTCGCCACCCTGATGCGCCACGCCGACGTGGCGATGTACGACGCCAAGCACCGCAACGACACCGTCGCCGTCTACGCCGCCGAGTCCGACCACAACTCCGCCGAGCGCCTCGGGCTCCTGGCCGACCTGCGCCGCGTACTCGAGGCGGGGCCGCCCGCCGGGCGGACCGTGCGGGGCGGGGACGGTGCCGTGCTGCCCTCCCGGCTCGCCGCCGGGGCGGACGACGAGGGCGGGCCGGCGCGGTGGCGCCCGCGGCGGCGGCGGGCGCGGGTCGCGGTGGACGGCTCCGACGCGCTGCTGAACCACATCCTGACCGGCGCCGACCCGACCCGCCGCCGCGCCGGGCAGCCCGCCGCCGAGCCCGATCGGCCCGAGCTGCCGGCCGTCCGCGCCCCGGCGGAACGGGTCGAGGACGCGGCGGCCGACGTCGGCGTCATCACCATGTACTACCAACCGCAGATCGCCATCGCCACCGGTGAGGTTGTCGGGGTGGAGGCGCTGCTGCGCTGGCGGCACCCGCGCCGGGGCATGGTGGACCCGGAGGAGCTGATCCGGGTGGCCGAGCAGAGCGCGGTGATGCGGCTGCTCACCCAGCGGGTGGTCGACGACGTGGTGGAGCAGTTGGCCAAGTGGTCGGCGGCCGGCATCCAGCTGCGGGCGGCGCTCAACGTCAGCGTCCGGGACCTGCACACCGGTGAGATCGCCGACCGGATCGCCGACCGGCTGGCCGCCTTCGGGGTGGCCCCCGAGCGGCTGCAACTGGAGATCACCGAGGGGGCGCTGATGGCCGACCCCCGGCGGGTGCTCGCCACCATCTCCCAGCTGCACCGGATCGGGGTGGCCATCTCCCTGGACGACTTCGGCACCGGGTACTCGTCGATGCAGCACCTGCGGCGGCTGCCGCTGGCCGAGGTGAAGGTCGACCGCTCGTTCGTCCTCGGGATGGCCGAGGACCCCGACGACGCGGCGATCGTCCGGTCGATGATCGAGCTGGCCGGCGCGCTGGGCCTGCGGGTGGTCGCCGAGGGCGTCGAGGACGAGCGGACCTGGCGGATGCTGCACGCGGCCGGCTGCGACGTGGCCCAGGGCTGGTTCCACGCCCGGCCGATGCCGGCCGACGAGCTGGTGACCTGGCTGACCCGGTACCGGCCGGTGCACCCGACCGGCGGCCCGGACGCCGAGGTGCCGCGCCGGTCCACCCACTGAGCCCCGGGCGGTGACCCGGCCGTCCGGGCGGACGGTGGGGGAGTCGGAGGCGTCGGCGCGACCGCAGGACAATAGACTCGCTCCGGTCACCGCGCGTCACTCCCCCGGGAGACCGCGCGGCCGGCAGACCGCAGACGCAGCAGGACAGCCACGAAGGGGGCACGATGGCCGCCATCTCCCGCGAGGAGGTCGCGCACCTGGCGCGACTGTCGCGGCTCGCCGTCACCGAGGAGGAGTTGGACGTCTTCGCCGGCCAGCTCGACGTGATCCTCCAGTCGGTGGCCCAGGTCGGCGAGGTCGCCGCGGCGGACATCCCGCCGACCTCCCACTCGGTGCCGCTGACCAACGTGCTCCGCGAGGACGTGGTGACGCCGTGCCTCACCCCGGAGGAGGCGCTGTCGGGCGCGCCCGACGCCGACCAGCAGCGGTTCCGCGTCCCGCGGATCCTGGACGAGGATGTGGCCTCATGAGCGAGCGCAGCGAGCGAATCATCAGGCTCAGTGCGATGGTGCCTCATGACGGCACGGAGCGAAGCGGAGTGCCGGCATGAGCGAGCTTACGAAGCTGACCGCGACGGAGATCGCCGGTCTCGTCGCCGGCGGTGAGACCTCCGCCGTCGAGGTGACCCAGGCCCACCTGGATCGGATCGCCGCCGTCGACGACCGGGTCCACGCCTTCCTGCACGTCGACGCCGAGGGCGCGCTGGCCGCCGCCCGCGCGGTCGACGAGCGCCGGGCCGCCGGCGAGGAGCTGGGCCCGCTGGCCGGCGTACCGGTCGCCGTCAAGGACGTGCTCACCACCAAGGGCGTACCGACCACCGTCGGGTCGAAGATCCTCGAGGGCTGGCGCCCGCCGTACGACGCGACGATCGTGCGGCGGCTGCGCGAGGCCGGCACGGTGATGCTCGGCAAGACGAACATGGACGAGTTCGCGATGGGCTCCTCCACCGAGTACTCCGCGTACGGGCCGACCCACAACCCGTGGGACCTGGACCGGATTCCGGGCGGCTCGGGTGGCGGCAGCGCCGCCGCGCTGGCCGCGTACGAGGCGCCGCTGGCGATCGGCTCGGACACCGGCGGCTCGATCCGCCAGCCCGGCGCGGTCACCGGCACCGTCGGCGCGAAGCCCACCTACGGCGGCACCTCCCGGTACGGCCTGGTGGCGTTCTCCTCGTCGCTGGACACCCCCGGCCCCTGCGCCCGTAACGTGCTCGACGCCGCGCTGCTGCACCAGGTGATCGGCGGGCACGACCCGCGCGACTCGACCTCCATCCCGGCCCCGGTGCCGGACGTGGTGGCCGCCGCGAAGCTCGGCGCCACCGGCGACCTGACCGGCGTGAAGCTCGGCATCGTCACCGAGTTCACCGGCGAGGGCGCGGAGCCGGGCGTGCTGGCCGCGTTCCGCGAGTCGGTCGACACCCTGGCCAAGCTGGGTGCCGAGATCGTCGAGGTGTCCTGCCCGCACTTCGCGTACGCCCTGCCGGCGTACTACCTGATCGCGCCGAGCGAGTGCTCCTCCAACCTGGCCCGGTTCGACGGCGTCCGGTTCGGCCTGCGCGTCGGCGACGACGGCAACCGGTCGCTGGAGGAGGTCATGTCGCTGACCCGGGAGGCCGGCTTCGGCGCCGAGGTCAAGCGGCGCATCATGATCGGCACGTACGCCCTCTCCTCGGGCTACTACGACGCCTACTACGGGCAGGCGCAGAAGGTCCGCACCCTGATCACCCGGGACTTCAACGCCGCCTTCGAGCGGGTCGACGCGCTGATCTCGCCGACCACGCCGTTCGTGGCGTTCCCGATCGGCGCGCGCACCTCCGACCCGTACCAGATGTACCTGGCGGACCTCTTCACCATCCCGACCAACCTGTACGGCGGGCCGGGCATCTCGGTGCCCTGCGGCCTCTCCGACGGGCTTCCCGTCGGCCTGCAGGTGATGGCCCCGACGATGGCCGACGACCGGATGTACCGGGTCGCCGCCGCGCTGGAGTCCGTGGTCGGCACGTTCACCCCACCGGCGCTGTGAGGCAGGAGCTCAGATGACCACGACACTGCCCGCGTACGACGAGGTCGTCGCGCGCTACGAACCGGTGATCGGCCTGGAGACCCACGTCGAGCTGGGCACGAACACCAAGATGTTCTGCGGCTGCCCGACCGACTTCGGCGGCGAGCCGAACACCCGGGTCTGCCCGGTCTGCCTGGGCCTGCCCGGCTCGCTGCCGGTGGCCAACAAGGCGGCCATCGAGGCGACCATCCGGATCGGCCTGGCGCTGAACTGCTCCATCGCCGAGTGGTGCCGGTTCGCCCGGAAGAACTACTTCTACCCGGACATGCCGAAGGACTTCCAGATCAGCCAGTACGACGAGCCGCTCTGCTTCGACGGCTACCTGGACGTCGAGGTCGGCGGCGAGCTGGTGCGGATCGGCATCGAGCGGGTGCACCTGGAGGAGGACACCGGCAAGACGCTGCACGTCGGTGGCGCCACCGGCCGCATCCACGGCGCGACCGAGTCGCTGGTCGACTACAACCGGGCCGGCATCCCGCTGGTGGAGATCGTCACCAAGCCGGTTCCCGGCACGGGCGCGCTGGCGCCGGAGGTGGCCCGGGCGTACGTGACCGAGCTGCGTGACGTGATCCGCTCGCTGGGCGTCTCCGACGTGCGGATGGAGGAGGGCTCGCTGCGCTGCGACGTGAACACCTCCCTCAACCTGCCCGGCGAGGAGTGGGGCACCCGCACCGAGACCAAGAACGTCAACTCGCTGCGCTCGGTGGAGCGGGCGGTGCGCTCGGAGATGCTGCGCCAGGCCTCCGTGCTCGACGCCGGCGGGAAGATCACCCAGGAGACCCGGCACTTCCACGAGGACACCGGCGACACCACGCCGGGCCGGTCCAAGGAGACCGCCACCGACTACCGGTACTTCCCGGAGCCGGACCTGGTGCCGCTCGCCCCGGACACCGCCTGGGTGGCCGAGCTGAAGGCCGCCCTGCCGGAGCTGCCCCGGCTGCACCGCCGCCGGCTCCAGCAGGAGTGGGGCCTGTCCGACCTGGACATGCAGTCGGTGCTCAACGCCGGCGCGGTCGAGTTGATCGAGGCCACCATCGCCGCCGGCACGACCCCGGCCGCCGCCCGCAAGTGGTGGCTGGGTGAGCTGTCCCGGCGGGCCAACGAGGCCGGCATCGAGCTGGCCGACGTGGGTGCCACCCCGGCGCAGGTCGCCGAGCTGCAGGGCCTGGTCGACGCGGGCAAGCTCAACGACAAGCTGGCCCGGACCGTGCTGGAGGGCGTGGTGGCCGGCGAGGGCTCGCCGACCGAGATCATGACCAACCGGAACCTGGAGGTCGTCTCCGACACCGGCGCGCTCACCGCCGCCGTGGACGAGGCGATCGCCGCCAACCCGGGCATCGCCGACAAGGTCCGCAGCGGCAAGGTCGCCGCGGCCGGCGCGCTGGTCGGTGCGGTCATGAAGACCACCCGCGGCCAGGCCGACGCCAAGACCGTCCGCGAGCTGATCCTGGAGCGCCTCGGCGTCCAGGGCTGAGCCCGCCGGTGGAGGGCCGCCGTCCGACCGGCGGCGGCCCTCGACCCTTTTTCGAGTACGCGGGCACCCCGCATCCCCCTCGGCAGGGCGTCACCGACGACGCCCGGATGGAGCCACCGTGAACGACCGTCCCGAGCCCGATGTCGACGTCCTCGACGAGATCCAGCGGCGGGTGCTCTGGCTCGCCACCCGGATCGTGGACGCGGCCAACCACGACCGGGACACCGGCGACGGGGTGAAGGTCGGCGGCCACCAGGCGTCCAGCGCCTCGCTGGTCACGGCGATGACCGCGCTCTGGTTCGCCCACCTGGACGCGGAGGACCGGGTCGCGGTCAAGCCGCACGCGTCGCCGGTGTTCCACGCCATCCAGTACCTGCTGGGCAACCTGGACCGGTCGTACCTGCCGAAGCTGCGGGCGCGCGGCGGGCTCCAGTCGTACCCGTCGCGGACCAAGGACCCGGATGAGGTGGACTTCTCCACCGGCTCCGTCGGGCTCGGCGCGGCGGCCCCGCTCTTCGCCGCCGTCACCCGCCGCTACGTCGACGCGCACTTCGGGGAACGGCCGCACTCCCGGTTCGTCGCGCTGATCGGCGACGCCGAGCTGGACGAGGGGAACATCTGGGAGGCGGTCGCCGACCCGGCCACCACCGGGCTGGGCAACGTGATGTGGCTGGTCGACTTCAACCGCCAGTCGCTGGACCGGGTCGTCCCCGGCATCCGGATCAACCAGTGGCGCGGCCAGTTCGAGGCCGCCGGCTGGCACGTCGTGGAGGTCAAGTACGGCCGCAAGCTGGCCGAGGCGTACGCCCGGCCGGGCGGCGCGGCGCTGCGCGACTGGATCGACCTGATGCCGAATGAGCAGTACCAGTCGCTGTTCGGGCTGGCCGGGTCGGCGCTGCGCAAGCAGTTCCTCGACGGGGCGCCGGCCGAGGTGGGCGCCTTCGTCGCGGACATCGCCGACGAGGAGCTGGGCCCGCTGGTCACCGACCTGGGCGGGCACGACCTGGAAGCCATGCTCGACGCGTACGCCCAGTGCGACGCGGTCACCGACCGGCCCAGCGTCGTCTTCGCGTACACGGTCAAGGGGTGGGGTCTGCCGATCGCCGGCAACCCGCGCAACCACTCGGCGCTGCTCACCAGCGAGCAGGTCGACGCGCTGCGCGCCGCCAACGGCCTGACCCCGGAGACCGAGTGGGACCGCCTCGACCCGGCGTCGCCGGCCGGCATCCGGGCCGGCGAGCGCCGCGAGGCGCTGGCCCGCGCGCCCCGCGAGCGGTCGCTGGGGATCACCGTCCCGGAAACCACCCGGGTACGCACCAACAAGCCGGTCTCCACCCAGGAGGTCTTCGGCCGGGTGCTGGTCGACCTGGCCCGGGATCCCGCCGTCGCGCCGTACCTGGTGACCACCGCGCCAGACGTGGCCACCTCCACCAACCTGGCCGGCTTCATCAACAAGACCGGCGTCTTCGCCCCCACCGAGCAGCGCTCCTGGACCGAGGACCGGATGCTGCGCTGGACGGAGAGCCCCGCCGGCCAGCACATCGAGCTGGGCATCTCGGAGATGAACCTGTTCCTGCTGCTGGGGCAGCTCGGCCTGTCGTGGGACCTGTCGGGGCAGCCGCTGCTGCCGGTCGGCACGGTCTACGACCCGTTCGTGCTGCGCGGCCTGGACGCGTTCCTCTACGGGACCTACTCCGGCTCCCGGTTCGTGGTCGCCGGCACCCCGTCGGGCATCACCCTCGCCCCCGAGGGTGGCGCCCACCAGTCGACGATCACCGCCTCGGTCGGCCTGGAGCTGCCCGGCGTCACCTTCCTCGAGCCGGCGTACGCGGCCAGCCTGGACTGGCTGCTCTGCGACGCGCTCGGCCAAATCGCCGGCGGCGCCGCACCGGCGGCCACCGCCGCGCCGGCCGAGGACGGGGCGTACTACTTCCGGTTGAGCACCCGCCCGATCGACCAGGCGCCGTTCGAGGCGGCCCGGGCCCGGATCGGCGACGCGGTGCTGCGCCGGCAGGTGGTCGCCGGGGCGTACCGGCTGGTCGACGCGCACCAGGCGTACCCGCACCTGGCGGACGCCCCGGTGGTGACCCTGGCCGGCTCCGGCGCGGTGCTGCCGGAGGTGCTCGCGGCCGCCGCCGAGCTGGCGGAGGAGGGCATCGCCGCGCACGTGGTGGACGTGACCTCGCTGGACCGGCTCTACCGGGCGTGGCAGCGCACGCTGCGCCAGGGCGTGCGGACGGCGACCGTGCCGAGCGTGCCGGGTGCGCTGCGGGCCGCGTTCGGCGACCGGACCCCGGTGGTGACCGTGCACGACGCCGCCTCGCACGCGATGGCCTGGCTGGGCTCG
Organism: Micromonospora sp. URMC 105; assembly: GCF_051386295.1. Taxonomy (NCBI): domain Bacteria; kingdom Bacillati; phylum Actinomycetota; class Actinomycetes; order Micromonosporales; family Micromonosporaceae; genus Micromonospora; species Micromonospora sp. URMC 105. The sequence goes on from NZ_JBPQTL010000059.1 coordinate 11,232, forward strand.
GCGCTGGGCGTGCCGGCGGTGCCGCTGGGGGTGGACGAGTTCGGCCAGTCCGGCAGCGTCCGCGAACTGTACGAGCTGCACGACCTGCTGCCCGGCAGCATCGTCAACGCCGCCCTGGCCGCCCTCTCCCTGCGCTGAGTCGCCGGGCCGGGTCCGCGGTCACCCGCGCGGTGACCGTGGACCCGGCCGGCAAAACTCGCACCGCCCGGTGGGGTGTCCCCGGCCTGGATCATTCGCCCGGCCTGCGGTCACCCGGTGTCACGGTCACTTTGCGTGAGCGGCAGCCGGGTAGGACGGACCTCTGTTCGGCCCTTTGCTCTGCTGCCCTCCCGGCGACACCGCCTCTGAACAGCGCAAACCAGTAGGCGCCCGCCGGGTGGCCGGTCACGTCCGGTGACTGTCGCTTATCGGGCAGCAGAGCAAAGCGTGTCGCACAGGGTTCCTGTACCCCACGGCGGCTTGCTCCGAGTAACGATCCCGCAGTCGCAGTCGCAGTCGCAGTCGCAGCCGGGTTGGGTCAGCGGGTCGGGGTGGGGGTGACCGGGACCGGAGCGCCCTGCGCCGGTTCCTTGATCACGTGGCGTTCCAGGTTGACCTGGGCCTGCCCGGTGCCGCCGACCGTGATGTCGTCGTAGGCCTGGAGCAGTTTCTGCTGGTCGAAGTAGAGCACGCTCATCGACAGCGGCGTCGGCTTCTCGCCTTCCAGGCCGCGCAGCCCGGCTCCGCCGGTGGAACCCTCCACCATCAACTGGGTGGGCTGCTTGCCGGGTTGCTGCGGCAGCTTCGACACCTGCCGGGCGTGGGTGTGCCCGGCGAGCACCAGCGGGCAGGTGCCGGAGAGCGGGCCGGCCGAGGCCGGGTCGTGCACCAGGGCGATGTTCACCGGTCGCGGCGACCGCCGCACCGTGGCGGCTAGCTGCTCGCCGGCCCCGATCACCTGTTCGGCCACCTGCTTGTTCAGGCCGCTGCCGGCCGGGGAGGTCTCCTTGTCCGGGGTGAACCGGGGGTCGGCGATCCCCGCGATGGTCAGCCCGGCCACGCTGGTGGTCGAGTTGTTGAGCACGATCGCGTTGGGCTGCCGGGCCACCGCCGCGGCGGTCCGCGACGAGTCGTGGTTGCCCCGGATGTAGACGTACGGCTTCTTGAGCAGGCCGATCGAGCCGACGAAGGAGGCCTCCGGCTCGCTGCCCCAGTCGGTGATGTCCCCGGTGTCGATCACCACGTCGATGTCGAACTGCTCCACCACCGTGCGGATCAGCTGCCAGCCGGTCGGGTTGAGGTGCATGTCGGAGACGTGCAGCACCCGGGTCGTGCCGGGCGCCGGCTCGTACACCGGCAGGGCGGAGACCGTGGTGTAGAGCTGGCTGACGTTGCCGACCAGACGCTGCAACTGCTCGGCGTAGCGGGAGTAGTCGTTGGCGATGCGCCGGGCGTCGCCGACGATCGCCGGGGCGTTGACCAGCAGCCCCTCGTACCGTGGCTCCTCGATCGACTGCGGGCGCAGGGTGCCCGCGGCGAGCCCCAGGCTGCCGGCGGTGACCGCCAGCGACAGCCCGGTGGACCAGGCGGTACGGCGGACGTCCCGGAAGATCAGGCCGGCCAGCACCAGCGTGACCAGCACCGCCGACCCGGCGGTCCGCAGCCCGAGCCGCATCACGCCGCTGCGGACGTCCTCCACGGCGGACTGGCTGGCCCGGCTGAGGCTGGCCGGGTCGTCGATCAGCGCCTCGGTCCTGCGCTGGTCCAGGGCGCCCAGCCGGACGGTCAGGTGGGTCGGCCCGTCGTGGCTGTCGAGTTGGAGCGCGCCCAGCGGTGGGATGTCCACCGTGGTGCTGCCCTTGAGCGCCGGCGCGAGGGTCAGGCTGGCCCGGAACGGACCGATGTCGGTGTTCACCCGGCCACCGGCCAGCACCCCGATCACCGCCCCGGCGAGCCCCACCAGCAGGACGGCGAGCACCAGGCCGGTCCGCCGGGCCCACCGCGACCGGCGCGGTCGGCCGGTCCGGTCCCTCCCGGGCCACCAGCGTCGCTCACGCCGGGCCGGGGCAGTGTCCTCGCCCCCGGGCCCGCGCTGCTCGTTCTCCCCACCGTCCATGCTGAGATTCTGACCTGCCCAATGATGGATCTTGGCAAACCCGGCGGACGGCGGCGCGTTTCCCCGCCGAAACTCCCGGTGTGTCGCACCGCCCGGCGGCTCGCGGCGGCCGATCGGGCGGTGCTCAGCTCCGCCCGGCCCCGCCCTCGGCGAAGACCAGCCGCAGCAGGCGATCGTCCTCCGGCGCCGGCTCACCCCGCCCGTCGTGGTTGGAGGTGGAGACCCAGAGCGAGCCGTCCGGGGCGGCGGCCACCGCCCGCAGCCGCCCGTACCGGCCGGTCAGCAGCTCGCGGGGCTGCCCGAGCACGGTGCCGGTGTCGGTCAGCTCCACCAGCCAGAGCCGCTCGCCGCGCAGGCAGGCGGTGACCAGCAGCCGGCCGGCCGCGGCCAGCCCGGAGCAGGACGCCTCCGAGGTACGCCACTGCACGATCGGGTCGACGTACCGCTTGTCGCCGGCCTGCCCCTCGACGGTGGGCCAACCGAGGTTGGTGCCCTTGTCGATCCGGTTGACCTCGTCCCAGGTGTTCTGGCCGAACTCGGTGGCGTACATCCGCTTGCCCGCGTCCCAGGCCACGCCCTGCACGTTGCGGTGCCCCAGCGACCAGACCGGCGAGCCGGGGAACGGGTTGCCCGGCGCCGGCCTGCCCTCCGGGGTGATCCGCAGGATCTTGCCGCCGAGGTTCTTCCGGTCCTGCGCGGAACTCCGGTTGCCGGCGTCACCGGTGCTCACGTAGAGCTGCCCGTCGGGGCCGAAGGCCAGCCCGCCGCCGTTGTGGATGCCGGCCTTCGGGATGCCGGTGAGGATCGGCGTCGGCGTGCCGCCGAGCTTCAGCTTGGCGACCCGGTTGTCCCGCTCGCTGGTGTAGTAGACGAAGACGGTCGCGTCCTTGGCGTACGCGGGGGAGACCGCGATGCCGAGCAGCCCCGCCTCGCCGCCGGCCGCCACGTCCGGCACGGTCTGCACCGGGGTGACCCGCAACCCCTCCGGCCCCGACTCCGGGCCGACCTTGAGGATCCGCCCGCTGTCCCGCTCGGTGACCAGCGCGCCGCCGTCCGGCAGGAACGCGATGCCCCAGGGCACCCGCAGCCCCTTGGCCAGCACCGTGGCGACCACCTCCTGCCCCGCGCCGGTCCTCGCCGAGGCGGACGGGGTGGGCAGGTTGGGAGGCTCGCCGGCCGGGTCCGGCTCGGGCGGGCCGAAGCTGCACCCGACGGTGGCCAGCAGCAGCGCCGCGCAGGACGCCGCCAGCGCCGCGCGACGGCGGCCGGTGCGGGAGTACGGGGGACGGGCGCTCACCCGGCCCAGCCTAGCCCGCGAATCCGGACTTCCCGGCCCACCGGCGACGGTCGAGGTCGCCGCGACCCCGCTCAGCGGGCCCGGACGGCGAGCAGCGCGACGTCGTCCTCACGGCGGTCCCCGGCGGTGAGCAGCAGGTCGCACAGCTCGGCGAGGGGAAGCGCGCCGGCGTCGGAGAGCCGGTCCAGCAGCTCGGCCAGCCCCTCGTCGATCGTGCGGTCCCGGCGCTCGATCAGGCCGTCGGTGTAGAGCAGCAGGGTGTCCCCCGGGGCCAGCGTGGTCTCCTGGCTGCTGCGGGGAATCGGGCGGGCGAAGCCGAGCAGTGGCTCGCGTGGGCCGCCGAGCACGCGTACCGCGCCCTCGGCGTCGACCAGCAGCGGCGGTGGGTGCCCGGCGTTGCACCAGCTCACCGTCAGGCCGCCGGCCGGGCGGGGACGCAGCCGGGCCAGGGTGGCCGTGGCGGCGGCCCGGATGCGCAGGCCGGAGATGGCACCGTCCAACCGGATCATCAGCTCGTCCACCGGGTCGGTCCGGCCGAAGGCGTTGCCCCGGACCAGGTTGCGCAGCTGACCCATGGTGGCGGCGGCCTCGATGTCGTGCCCGGCGACGTCGCCGATCGCCACGACCAGGTCGCCGTCGGGCTGGACGAAGGCGTCGTACCAGTCGCCGCCCACCTCGACCCGGTCCGCCACCGGCTGGTAGCGGGCGGCCAGCTCGACCCGGGAACTCTCCGGCAGCTCCGGCAGCATGCTGTGCTGGAGCACCTCGGCGACGTGCCGCTGCTCGTCGTACATCCAGCTGTTGCCGAGCGCCTGGCCGGCCCGGCGGCCGATCTCCAGCGCGGTGTGCAGGTCGGTGTCGTCGAAGGGCCGCCGCCCCGGCGCGTTGATCAGCGTCACGCAGCCCACCACGGCACCCCGCCCGGGCGCCGGCACCGGCACCGTCAGGTGCGACGCGAAACCGAGCTGGTCGGCGAGGGTCACCAGCTCCGGGTCGGTGGTGGCCCGCCGCACGTCGTCCAGGGTGGCCGGGCTGCCCAGCACGGGCTGCCCGGTGCGCAGCACCGTACGGGTGATCGACTGCGGGCCGAGGTGACGCGTCATCAGCTCGGCGAAGCGATCGACCTGGGCGGCCCGGTCAGGGTCGCGGTGCAGCGCGGTGACCTGGCGGGGCGCGCCCGCCCGGTCGACCAGGGTCACCAGCGCCCAGTCGGCCAGCATCGGCACCACCGCATCGGTCAGCCGGGACACCGCGGTGGCCACGTCGAGAGTGCCGGTCAGCGTCTCGCTCAGCGCGGAGAGCAGCTTGAGCCGCTCGTGCGCCTCCTCGACCCGCCGCCGGGCCTCCTCCGCGCCGTCGAGCGCGATCCGCAGTCGCAGCTCCGACGAGCAGGCGGCGGCGAGGTCGGCCAGGGTACGCAGCTGGCCGGCGGTCCAGGCGCGCGGCTTGCTGTCGATGGCGCAGAGCGAGCCGAGCACCCGGCCCTCGAGGTCGGTCAGCGGCATCCCGGCGTACGCGACCACCCCCAGCTCCGCGATAGCCAGGTTGTTCCAGACCCGGGGGTAGAGCCGGGCGTCCGGCAGCACCATCGGGATCTCGATGTCCACCACGTGCTGGCAGAACGAGTGGCTCAGCGGCGTCTGCCGTCGGGCGGCCCAGGGCTCCGGCAGGCCGACCGCGCCCGGGAAGAACTGCTGTTCGTCGGTGACCAGCGACACCAGCGCGACCGGCACCTCCAGCAGGTCGCTGACCAGCCGGGCGAAGCGGTCGAACGCCTCGTCGGGCGCGGCGTCCAGCCCGGTCTCGGCGAGCGACCGCAGCCGCGCCGGGTCGGTCAGCGCGGGGACGTCCACGGCGGGCAGTGAACCGCGACGGCCCGGGGAGCGCTCGGTCATCGGCCACCTGTCTGCGCACGGAGGAAGCGCCGGCCGACGCTCCGATCCTCGGTTATACCCGCCGGCCGCAGGTGGCGACCACGGCCGGGGCGGTCCGCGCGCCCCCGGTGAGCCGGTCCGCCGGACCGGACCGGCCGCCGGTCGCTATCGTCGGCGGTCGTGAAGGTATGGATTCCGCACGAGGCCGGGGTCGGGCTGCTCGGCGAGGTGCCCGCGGGCGTCACCGTCGAGCCGTGGACGGACCCGGCGCACCCGCCGTCGGACCCGGCCGGCGTCCGGTTCTGGGTGCCGCCGTTCCTCGCCGCCGGGGACACCGCCCCGATGCTGGCGCGGCTGCCGGACCTCGCGGTGGTCCAGCTCCTCTCCGCCGGGGCGGACGCCTGGGTCGGCCAGATGCCGGACGGGGTGACCCTCTGCGACGCGCGGGGCGTGCACGACGCCGGCACCGCCGAGTGGGTGCTCACCGCGATCCTGTCCCAGCTGCGCAACTTCCCCGCGATGGCCCGGGCGCAGGCCCGCCGCCAGTGGGCGTACGACGACGTCACCCCGACCGACGAGCTGACCGGCAAGCGGGTGCTGATCGTCGGTGCCGGCTCGATCGGCGCGGCGGTGCACGCCCGGCTGGCCCCGTTCGACGTCACCGTCACGCTGGTCGCCCGCCGGGCCCGCCCGGCGGAGGGGGTGTACGGGGTGGACGACCTGCCCCGGCTGCTGCCCGAGGCGGACGTCGTGGTGCTGCTGGTGCCGCTGACCGAGGGGACGCGGGGCATGGTGGACGCCGCCTTCCTCGCCGCGATGCCCGACGGCGCACTGCTGGTGAACGCCGCCCGGGGGCCGGTGGCCCGGACGGAGGCGCTGGTGGCGGAGCTGTCCAGCGGTCGGCTGCGGGCCGCGCTGGACGTCACCGACCCCGAGCCGCTGCCCGCCGGCCATCCGCTGTGGGAGCTGCCCAACGTGCTGCTCACCCCGCACGTCGCCGGGTCGGTACGCGGCCTGCTGCCGCGGGCGTACCGGCTGGTGGGTGCGCAGCTGCGCCGATTCGCCGCCGGGGAGCCGCTGGTCAACACGGTGACCGACGGCTACTGAGCCGGCTCAGCGGTCGCCGGGCAGGCGCTGCCCGGTGGCCGAGACCAGCCGGGGCAGGTCGGTGCCGCGCACCGCGGGCAGCACGACCTCCCGCCCGTCGTCGAGGCGGGCGACGGCGCGGCCGCGCGGGTCGGAGGTCAGCTCGACGACCTGGTCCCAGGCGATCCGGCGTCCGCCGGTCAGCGCCCGCAGCCGCAGCTCGCGCCGGTCGGCGTCGGTGCCCGCCCGCCAGGCCCAGACGCCGACGGCGAGCGGGACGAGCAGCACCGGCAGCAGGTACCACTCGGCGCTGGCCAGCGGCAGGGCGCCGAGGAAGGCGACGATCGCCGCGACCAGGATGGCCTGGTTGTACCGGAAGCGGATGGTGTCGGCGCTACTCACCCTCCGATGATCCCACCCGGGCGTGGTGCCGTTCCGGCCGGGCGGCGGATGGGGTCCGGCGCCGTCCGGCAGTGACATGGGTCACTGCCGGAACGCGTAACCAGCGCTTCGCTCGGTCGTTTCCGGGGATGGTGGGTGTCGGATATCCGTCCGTGCCGCGTCCCGCCCGCATCGCCGCACCGCCCCGTGTCCCCCTCACGAAGGCGACCGTCGTGCCTCACGCGTACCTGGTCCACCGCCCGCCGCCCGCGGTGGCCGCCGTGCTGGCGGTGGCCGCGCTGCTGGTCACCGCCGCGCTGGCCGGCGCGTTGCCGCCGCTGGCCGCCACCACGCTGGCCGGCGCGGCCGGCTGCGCCCTGGCCGGTGTCCGGCTCTCCCGGGAGGCCACCCTCGGCGGCCGGGACCGCCGCGCGCCGCGTCGCCGCCGGGCCGCGGCGCTGCTCGACGCCGCCGTGCTCGTGGTCGGCCTGACGGTCGCCGTCCTGCCGCTGGCCGGCGGCGAGCAGCGCGCGAACGTCGCGGCCCACGGGCTGGCCGCCGCGGCCCTGCTGTACGGCGGTGGCCTGCTCCTGCTCCCCGGCCACTCCCGGCTGGCGCCCCGGGTCCGGCTGCGCCGGGCCGTCGACGTCCTCGGGCTCGGCACCGCCCTGCTCTTCGCGGGTTGGGTGCTCCTGCCGCCGGGCGACGTTCCCCCGCTGGCGCGCGCCGTCACGGTGTGCGGCGCGGGCGTGCTCGCCGGCCTGCTGGTGAGCGCGCTGGCGGAGCGGCGTCGCCGGCCGGGCGCGGCGCTCTGCCGGGCCGGCGCGGCGGCCGCCCTGCTCGGCCTGGCCGACCTGGTGGTGCTGCTGGCCTACCGGGCGCCGGCCGTGGCGACGCTGAGCGCGGTCGCGCCGCTGCTCGCGGGCGCCCTCTTCACCGCGGCCGGGATGGCCCGGGTGTCGGCCGGGGACCCGGCCCTGGGCACCGGTCCGCCGCCGGCCTGGCCCCGGGTGACCGCGCCGGCCGCGGTGGCCACCCTCGCCGCCGGGCACCACCTCTGGACGGTCGGCAGCTTCACGCCGACCGCCGTCCTGCTGGGGCTCGCGGTGATCCCGCCGCTGGTCTGCCGGGAGCTGATCACCGCCGCCGACAACCGGTACTGGGCCAGCCGGCTGGCCGCCCGCGAGGCGCACTTCCGGGCCCTGGTCTCCGGTGGTCGCGACCTGATCCTGCTGCTCGACGACGAGTTGCGGGTGCGCTGGCTCTCCGCGGCGGGCGCGCGGTGGTTCGGGCTGCGCGACGACGAGGTACGCGGCCGGCGGCTGGCGGAGCTGCTGCACCCGGACGACGCGCCGGGCACGCTCGCCCGGCTCGCCGCGCCCCGGGGTGGCCAGGAGCCGCTGCTGCTGGTGGCCCGGATGGCCACCGGCGACGGTGGCTGGCGGGAGACCGAGTCGACCGTGAGCGACCAGCGCGGGGTGCCCGAGGTGGACGCGGTGGTGCTGCACGTGCGCGACATCGGCGAGCGGCGCCGCTTGGAGCGGGAACTGCACCGGCTGGCGGCGACCGACCAGCTCACCGGGCTGGCCAACCGGCGCGAGCTGATGCGGGCGCTCGGCGCGCGGGATCACGGCCCGGGTGCGCTGCTGCTGGTGGAGGTGCACGGTCTGGGCGCGGTCGCCGACGGGGCGGGGCCGTCGGCGGCGGACGGTCTGCTGCTCACCGCCGCCCGCCGGCTGCGCGACGTGGTGGGCCCGCACGACCTGCTCGCCCGGGTGGCCGGGGAGGAGTTCGCGGTGCTCACCGACGCCGGTCCCTTGCCGGCGTACGCGCTGGGCGGCCGGCTGGTGGCCGCGCTCTCCGAGCCCTGCCCGACGCCCGGGTCGATGGTGCGGCTGCGGGTGAGCGTCGGCCTGGCGGAGCTGGCCGGGGCGGGGCCGGAGGACGCGCTGCGGCAGGCGGACCTGGCCCGGCGGCGCGCGGTCCAGCTCGGCCGCAACCGGGTCGAGTGGTACGACGCCTACCTGGAGGAGCAGCTGGTCCGCCGGCTGGACCTGGAGCGGGAGCTGCCCGGCGCGGCCGCCCGCGGCGAGCTGGACCTGGTCTACCAGCCGGTGCTCGGGCTGGCCGACCGGCAGCCGGTCGGCACCGAGGCTTTGCTGCGCTGGCGCAGCCCGGTGCTGGGCACCGTGCTCCCGGCCGAGCTGCTGCCAGTGGCCGAGGATCTGGACCTGATCGGCGAGCTGGGGCGCTGGGTGCTGGACCGGGCCTGCCGGCAGCTCGCCAGCTGGTCGGCTGGGGGCCGAGAGCTGTGGATGGCGGTCAACGTGACGCCCGGGGAGCTGCTGGCCCCGGACTTCCTGCCGGGGGTGGCCGCCACCCTGGCCGGGCACGCCGTCCCGCCGCACCAGCTTGTGGTCGAGGTGGGGGAGCCCCGGATCGGCCGGGAGCTGCCCACCGTGGTGGCCCGGCTGGCCGGCCTGCGGTCGCTGGGGGTGCGTACCGCGCTGGACGACTTCCGCGCCGAGCACGCCTCGCTGGCCCAGCTGCGCCGGCTCCCGATCGACCTGCTCAAGGTCCGGCCGCAGCTGGTGGGGTCGGCCCACGACCTGCACCGCCCGTTGATCGACGTGGTGGTCAGCCTCGGCGAACGGCTCGGCCTGTCGGTGGTGGTGGAGGAGTTGGAGTCCGAGGCCGACGTCGAGCGGGCGCAGCGGGCCGGCTGCCCGTACGGGCAGGGGTTCGCGCTGGCCCGGCCGGCCACCGCGGAGCGGGTGGAGGCGTACTTCGAGGAGTTCCCGACCGCCTCCCGCTGACCGTTCCGTTCAGCAAGCGCTGAACCGGTTCACCTGGCCCGGGGCGGTGCGGTGCTGCCGCGCGGGGTCAGGTGGGCGGTCTCGTCCTGCACGCCGGTCACCGGCTCACCGGCGATCACCGCCAGCAACTGCCGCGCGGCGTGCGCGCCGTACGCCGGGATGTCGCGTCCGAGCGCGGTCAGCGGCGGGTGCACCAGACGGCAGAGCGGGGAGTCGTCCCAGGCCACGATGGAGAGGTCGCCGGGGACGGCCAGTCCCATCTCCTGCGCCACCGAGAGCCCCGCGATGGCCATCACGTCGTTGTCGTAGATCACCGCGGTCGGGCGGTCGGCGGAGCTGAGCAGGCGGCGGGTGGCCCGGGCCCCCTCCTCGCCGGTGTAGTCGGACCAGACGGTGACCGCGTCGGCCAGCCCGAGCCGCCGGCACACCCGGGCGAACGCGTCGGTGCGGATCTCGGTGTGCAGCAGCGAGGGCAGGCCGGCCACCCGGGCGATCCGGCGGTGCCCGAGGGCGACCAGGTACTCCACCGCCTCCACCAGCGCCGCCGCGTCGTCGGACCAGACGCTGGCCAGGCCGCCGGTGTGGCCCGGGCCGCCGATCACCACGGCCGGCAGTTGCAGCTCCTCCAGCGCCGGCACCCGCCGGTCGTCGGTGCGCAGGTCGCAGACGAACACCCCGTCCACCCGGCGCTCGGCCCACCAACGGCGGTAGACCGCGATCTCCGCCTCCTGGTCGGCCACCACCTGGAGGGTGAGCGCGTACGAACGGGCGGAGAGCTCGGCCTCGACGCCGCTGATCAGCTCCATGAAGAACGGCTCGATGCCCAGTGTCCGGGCGGGCCGGCACAGGGCCAGGCCGACGGCGTTGGCGGTGGCGCCGGAGAGCGCGCGGGCGGCGCTGCTCGGGCTGAAGCCGATCTCCGTGGCGATGGCCAGGATTCGTTGGCGGGTGGCCTCCGAGACTCCGGGCTGGCCGTTCAGCGCGTACGAGACCGCGCCCTTGGACACCCCCGCGCGTCGCGCGACGTCGGCGATGGTCGGCCGCTTCACCGGCGTGCTCCTCAATCCTCGCGGCCCTCCGGGCCGGTCCCACGACGCCGGTTGCACCGGCGGCCAACACGCTACTCGGCCTGCACGGACGCCCGTCCCCGCCGGTGCGGCGGGCGCCGGGCGAGCGGGCCGTTCGCTTGCGCGGTTAAGCGTACGGCCCCGACCCGCTTCTCCGCGCACCCTGATGGCGCACCGACCCCCATCGAGAGCGCTTCACCACGTGTGGTCGCGCTCCCATTGGTGCCTGCGGTGACCGAACGGCCACCCCGGCCGTCGGCCGTTGACAGTGCAGAACGCGGCCCGTACGGTGGCCTCACTTATCCGGTTCAGTCAACGTCTCTCGATATAGAGGGCGTTCCCATCGGCGCGGAGGATGACATGGAACGGTCCTGGACCCCCTGGGTCCGTGCGGCGGTGGCCGGCGCCGTCGCCCTGGTCCTGGTCGCTGGCTGCAGCGGCAAGAGCACCACCGACTCCGACTCCGGGGACGGCGTCGTCACGCTCAAAATCAACTTCTGGGGGGACTTCGGTCTCCAGGACCTGAAGACCCGGTACGAGGCCGCCCACCCGAACGTCAAGATCCAGCTCAACTCGGGCGAGTACAACGCCCAGCACGAGGACCTGCAGAAGAAGCTGGTCGCGGGCTCGGGCGCGGCGGACATCGCCGCCATCGACGAGGGCTTCATGGTCCAGTTCCGCAGCCAGTCCGACAAGTTCGTCAACCTGCTCGACAAGGGCGCCGGCTCCTACGAGAGCAAGTACCTGCCCTGGAAGTGGAAGCAGTCGCTGTCGGCCGACGGCAAGACCCAGATCGGCCTCGGCACCGACGTCGGCGGCCTGGCCATGTGCTACCGGACCGACCTGTTCAAGGCCGCCGGCCTGCCCACCGAGCGGGACCAGGTCTCCGCCCTCTGGCCCACCTGGGACAGGTTCATCGAGGTCGGCCGGCAGTACACCGGCAAGACCGGCAAGAAGTTCATCGACTCCGGCACCAACCTGTTCAACCCGATCCTCGGTCAGCAGCAGGTCGGCTTCTACAACGAGCAGGACCAGCTCCAGATGGAGCAGGGCCCGAAGGTGGCCTTCGACTACACGGTCAAGGCCATCCAGGCCGGGCTGTCGGCCAACCTGGCCAGCTTCCAGGCCGACTGGGACAAGGGCTTCACCAGCGGCTCGTTCGCCGTGCTCGCCTGCCCGGCGTGGATGCTCGGCCACATCAAGGACACCGCGCCCGCCACCCAGGGCAAGTGGGACATCGCCGCGGTGCCCGGCGGCGGCGGCAACTGGGGCGGCTCCTTCCTGACCATCCCCAAGCAGGGCAAGCACGTCGACGAGGCGTACAAGCTGCTGGAGTGGCTGGTCCAGCCGGAGCAGCAGATCGAGATCTTCAAGAAGGTCGGCAACCTGCCCTCGCAGCCGGCGCTCTACACCGACCCGGCGATCGCGGAGTTCAAGAACCCGTTCTTCAGCGACGCCCCGGTCGGACAGATCTTCCCGAAGATGGCGCAGGGCCTGACACCCCAGTACCTGGGCAGGAAGAACGGCCCGACCCGGGTCGCGGTGGAAAACGTCATCACCCGGGTGCAGAACAAGACCTTGAAGCCGGAGGCCGCCTGGGCCGAGGCGGTCAAGGAGGCCGAGAAGGCCGGCACGTCCTGACGGCCCGGTGACCGGTGACGGAGCGGCTGCCACCCACCCGCTCCGTCACCGCCCCGGCTCCTCCGGCGACCGCGCCGCCGCCCGTACCCCCGTGACCTCTTCGGCCCTGGAGCGTGTCCCATGTCCACCACCCGTGCCGCGCCCGCGCCGTCGGGCCGCCGAGCCGCGCCGGGCCGCGGCGGCTCCGGACCCGGCGAGCGGCGGCTCACCTGGCGCAACCGGCTGTACCGCTTCGACATGCGCTGCATGCCGTACCTGATGATCGCCCCGTTCTTCCTGCTCTTCATCGTCTTCGGGCTCTTCCCACTGGTCTTCAACGGCGTGGTCGCGCTGCGCAACTACCGGCTGGACGACCCGACGCTGCCGCCCTGGGCCGGCTTCGGCAACTTCACCCGGCTGGCCGGCGACGAGGACTTCTGGAACGCGCTCTACAACACCTTCGGCATCTTCCTGCTGTCGTCGGTGCCGCAGCTGCTGCTGGCGTTGGTGGTGGCCGCCCTGCTCAACCGCCGGCTGCGGGCGCAGACCTGGTGGCGGGTGGGCATCCTGCTGCCGTACGTCACCCCGATCGTCGCCTCGACGATGGTGTTCAGCGTCTTCTTCTCCCGCGACTTCGGCATGGCCAACTGGATGCTCGACCTCGTCCGGCTCGGCGGGGACGAGCCGATCGACTGGCGGGCCGACAAGCTGCACTCCTGGATCGCCATCGCCACGATGGTCAACTGGAAGTGGATCGGCTACAACGCCCTGCTCTACCTGGCCGCCATGCAGTCCATTTCGCGTGACGTGTACGAGGCCGCGGCGATCGACGGGGCCGGCCCCTGGCGGCAACTCTGGCGGATCACCGTACCGATGATCCAGCCGGTGATCGTCTTCACCGTGGTGCTCTCCACCATCGGCGGTCTCCAGCTCTTCACCGAGCCGATGCTGTTCGACCTGAACTCGCAGGCCGCCACCGGCGGTCCGAACGGCGAGTGGCAGACCATCGCCCAGCTCATCTACAAGGTCGGCTGGAAGGACCTCAACCTCGGGTACGCCGCGGCTATGTCCTGGGCGCTGTTCCTGATCATCCTGGTCGTCGCCGGCCTCAACACCCTGCTGACGAACCGGCTCTCCGGGGGTCGTCGGTGAGCGCGAACGAAAGGAGGCTCGGATGAGCGCGATCGACACCGCGCCGCCCCGGCCGGTAACGGTACGGCGGAACCGGCCCACCCTGATGGGCCGGGCGCCGCAGGACACCCCGGCCTCGGTCTGGACCTACCTGCTGCTGGCGGTGACGATCCTGTTCGCCGCGTTCCCGCTGTACTGGATGTTCGTCATCGCCACCAGCACCGACGAGGCGCTGGCGAAGATCCCACCGGCGGTCGTCCCCGGCGACCAGTTCATGGTCAACGTCCGGGAGGTCTTCTCACTCCAGGACGTCTACTTCGCCGCCTCGCTGGTCAACAGCGTCATCGTCTCGACGGTGGTGACCGCCTCGGTGCTGTTCTTCTGCTCGCTGGCCGGGTTCGCCTTCGCCAAGCTGCGCTTCAAGGGCAGCCGCGGGCTGATGCTCTTCGTGGTGCTCACCCTGACCGTGCCCAACCAGCTCGGCATCGTGGCGCTCTACATCGTGATGGGCAAGCTCGGCTGGAACGGCACCCTGCTGGCGGTCATCGCACCCGGCCTGGTCACCGCGTTCGGGGTCTTCTACATGCGGCAGTTCATCGTCAACACCGTGCCGGACGAGCTGGTCGAGTCCGCCCGGGTCGACGGCGCCACCACCATGCGGGTCTACTGGAACATCGTGCTGCCGGCGATCCGCCCGGCCCTGGCGGTGCTCGGCCTGCTCACCTTCGTCGCCACCTGGAACGACTTCCAGTGGCCGCTGATCACCCTCAGCGGCACCGACTACCCCACCTCGATGGTGGCCGTCTCCGACCTGGCCAGCGGCAACTACGTCATCTACCGTCGGGTGCTCGCCGGCGCGTTCATCGCCACCGTGCCGTTGCTGGTCATGCTGTTCATCGGCGGGCGTCAGATCGTCCGCGGGATCATGGAAGGCGCGGTGAAGTCGTGACCTGGCAGAGCTTGCACGAGGGCTGGACGCTGCGGGCCGTACCGGGGCCGCAGGTGCCGGACGGGGTCGCCGGCCGGGCGGTGCCGGCCACCGTGCCCGGCTGCGTGCACACCGACCTGCTGGCCGCGGGCCTGATCCCCGACCCGTTCGTCGACGACAACGAGACGGCGCTCGGCTGGATCGGGCGCACCGACTGGGTCTACGAGACCACCGTCGACCGGCAGCCGGGCGACGACGACCGGGTCGAGCTGGTCTGCGCCGGCCTCGACACGGTCGCCACGGTCACCGTCAACGGCGTCGAGGTCGGGCGTACCGAGAACATGCACCGCAGCCACCGGTTCGACGTCGGCGCGCTGCTGCGGCCGGGGCCGAACACGCTGACCGTCCGCTTCGACTCGGCGTACCGCTACGCCGAGGGGCACCGCGACGCCCTCGGCGACCGGCCGAACGCCTACCCGGAGCCGTTCCAGTTCATCCGCAAGATGGCTTGCAACTTCGGCTGGGACTGGGGGCCCACCCTGGTCACCGCCGGGATCTGGCAGGAGATCGGGCTGCACGCCTGGTCCACCGCCCGGCTCGCCACCGTCCGCCCGCTGGTCACCGTCGCCGACGGCGAGGGGCGGATCGAGCTGCACGTCGAGGTGGAGCGCGCCGGGGACACCCCGTTGAGCGTGCGAGCCACCGTCGCCGGCGCGGCCGTCGAGGTCCTGGTCCCGGCGGGGGAGCGCACGGCCGTGGTGACCCTCACCGTCCGCGATCCGGAGCTGTGGTGGCCCCGGGGGTACGGCGCGCAGGCGCTGCACCGGCTCGACGTCACGCTCTGCGCGCCGGACGGCCGGACGCTGGACAGCTGGTCCCGCCGGATCGGCTTCCGGTCGGTACGCCTCGACACCACCCCGGACGCGCACGGCACCCCCTTCGCCCTGCACGTCAACGACACCCCGGTCTTCGTCCGCGGGGTCAACTGGATCCCCGACGACCCGTTCCCCAGCCGGATCACCCGGGACCGGCTGGCGCACCGCTTCGGCCAGGCGGCCGGGGCCGGGGTGAACCTGCTCCGGGTCTGGGGCGGCGGCCGGTACGAGTCGGAGGACTTCTACGACCTCGCCGACGAGCTGGGGTTGCTGGTCCAGCAGGACTTCCTCTTCGCCTGCGCGGCGTACCCGGAGGAGGAGCCGTTCGCCACCGAGGTGGCCGCCGAGGCCACCGAGCAGGTGACCCGGCTGGCCGCGCACCCGTCGCTGGTGCTCTGGACGGGCAACAACGAGAACATCTGGGGCTGGCACGACTGGGACTGGCAGGAGCCGCTGGCCGGGCGCACCTGGGGTCGCGGCTACTACCTCGACCTGCTGCCCCGGATCGTCGGCGAGCTGGACCCGACCCGGCCGTACTGGCCGGGCAGCCCGTGGTCCGGCAGCGAGGAGATCCACCCCAACGACCCGGCGCACGGCACCACGCACATCTGGGACGTGTGGAACACCGACGACTACGTGAAGTACCGCGAGTACGTGCCGCGTTTCGTCGCGGAGTTCGGCTACCAGGCGCCCCCGGCGTACGCGACGCTGCGCCGGGCGCTGACCGACGAGCCCCTCGCGCCCGATTCGCCCGGCATGGCGCACCACCAGAAGGCCGCCGACGGCGACGCCAAGCTCCGGCGCGGGCTCGACGCCCACCTGCCCGAGCCGGCCGACTTCGACGACTGGCACTTCCTCACCCAGCTCAACCAGGCGCGGGCCATCCAGCTCGGGGTGGAGCACTTCCGTTCGCACCGGGAGGTCTGCGCGGGCACCATCGTCTGGCAGCTCAACGACTGCTGGCCGGTCACCTCCTGGTCGGCGGTCGACGGCGACGGCCGCCCCAAACCGCTCTGGTACGCGCTGCGCCGGGCGTACGCCGACCGGCTGCTCACCGTCCAGCCCCGCGACGGCGGGCTGGCCCTGGTGGCGGTCAACGAGACCGGCGAGCCGTGGCGGGCCCCGGCGACGGTGACCCGGCTGACCCTGGCCGGCGAGCCCAGGGCGAAGGCCGGTTACCCGCTGGACGTCCCGGCGTACTCGGCGGTGGTGCTGGCGCTGCCGACGGACGTGGCGGGGCCGGCGGAGGCCCGCCGGGAGCTGCTGGTCGCCGAGGCCGGCGACACGGCCGAGCGGGCGCTCTGGTTCTTCGCCGAGGACCGGGAGGTGGACTGGCCGGCGGCCCGCCTCGACGCGACGGTCGAGCCGGGTGACGGCGGCCTGCGGGTCCGGGTGACCGCCCGGACGGTGCTGCGCGACCTGACCCTCTTCCCGGACCGGCTGGACCCGTCCGCCGAGGTCGACCAGGCGCTGGTCACCCTCCTGCCGGGCGAGTCGACCACCTTCACCGTGCGGGCCGACGCGGCGCTGGACGCGGCGGCGCTGACCGCCCGGCCGGTGCTGCGCTGCGTCAACGACATCGTCGGCACGACCCGGCCGGTCCCCGCAGCCAGTGAGGGAGCGACGGCGTGAGGCGCGACGGACGGCGGCCGGCCGGTGTCCTGCGAGGCCCGGCCGGCAGGCCCGGCACGCACGACCTGGACGACCCGCGCGCCGAGTAGCGCCGCACCCGTGGCCAGCCGGCTCACGGCGGTCGATCACCCAGCGTGATCTGCGCGGACGCGGACCCACCCACGAGCGATATACCTGGGAGGCATATTCATGCCTCTCAGGTATATCGCTCATCAGGCACATGCCCGCCACGCCACGACACGCCGGCCGACGTTCACCCGATCGCGGGCATGGCGCGTCCCCGGTCACCCGACCGGGTGACCGCCGCACCGGCTACTCGGGCACCCGCCGGTACGCGCCGTCGCTGGCCGAGGTCGCCATCGAGGCGTACGCGCGCAGCGCCGCCGACACCGGGCGCTGGCGGTCGGTCGGGGTGTACGGCTTGTCCCGCTTCTCCTCGGCCACCCGGCGCGCCTGGAGCACGTCCTCGGGCACGTTCAGGGAGATCGACCGGCCCGGGATGTCGATGACGATCTCGTCGCCCTCCTGCACCAGGGCGATCAGGCCGCCCGAGGCCGCCTCGGGCGAGACGTGCCCGATGGAGAGCCCGGAGGTGCCGCCGGAGAAGCGGCCGTCGGTGAGCAGCGCGCAGGCCCGGCCCAGCCCCCGACCCTTCAGGAACGAGGTGGGGTAGAGCATCTCCTGCATGCCGGGGCCGCCCTTCGGGCCCTCGTAGCGGATCACCACCACGTCGCCGGCGACGACCTGCTTGGCCAGGATCGCCGACACCGCGTCGTCCTGCGACTCGTACACCTTCGCCGGGCCGCGGAAGGTGAGGCACTCCTCGGGCACCCCGGCGGTCTTCACCACGCAGCCGTCCGGGGCGAGGTTGCCGTGCAGGATGGCCAGCCCGCCGTCGGCGGAGTACGCGTGCTCGCGGTCCCGGATGCAGCCGTCGGCCGCGTCGGTGTCCAGCGACGACCAGCGGTTGCTGGTGGAGAACGGCTCGGTGGTGCGCACCCCGCCCGGGGCGGCGTGGAACAGCTCGACCGCCTCCGGCCTCGGCGAGCCGCCCCGGACGTCCCAGTCGGCCAGCCACTGCGTCAGCGTGGGGGAGTGCACGGCGTGCACGTCCCGGTTGAGCAGGCCGGCCCGGTCCAGCTCGCCGAGGATGGCGGGGATGCCGCCGGCCCGGTGCACGTCCTCCATGTGGTACTGCGGCGAGTTCGGGGCGACCTTGGCCAGGCAGGGCACCCGGCGGGAGATCTCGTCGATGTCCGCCACGTCGAAGTCCAGTTCGGCCTCGCGGGCGGCGGCGAGCAGATGCAGGATCGTGTTCGTCGACCCGCCCATGGCCACGTCCAGGGCGACGGCGTTCTCGAACGCGGCCCGGCCGGCGACGACGCGGGGCAGCACCGAGGCGTCGTCGTGGTCGTACCAGCGCTTGGCGATCTCCACGACGGTGCGGCCGGCCTCGACGAAGAGCGACCGGCGCGCGGCGTGGGTGGCCAGCGTCGAGCCGTTGCCCGGCAGCGCCAGGCCGATCGCCTCGGTCAGGCAGTTCATCGAGTTCGCGGTGAACATGCCCGAGCAGGAGCCGCAGGTCGGGCAGGCGGAACGCTCGATCTCGCCGAGCTGGTCGTCGGTGACCGCCTCGTTCGAGGAGGCGATCATCGCGTCGATCAGGTCGATCTTGGAGTGGACGATCCCCTCGATCGCCACCGTCTTGCCGGCCTCCATCGGTCCGCCGGAGACGAAGACGGTCGGGATGTTCAGCCGCAGGGCGGCCAGCAGCATCCCCGGGGTGATCTTGTCGCAGTTGGAGATGCAGACCAGGGCGTCCGCGCAGTGCGCGTTGACCATGTACTCCACCGCGTCGGCGATCAGCTCCCGGCTGGGCAGCGAGTAGAGCATGCCGCCGTGGCCCATGGCGATGCCGTCGTCGACGGCGATGGTGTTGAACTCGCGACCCACCCCGCCGGCCTCGGCCACCGCGTCGGCGACCAGGCCGCCGAGGTCCTTGAGATGTACGTGGCCGGGGACGAACTGGGTGAAGCTGTTGGCGATGGCGACGATCGGCTTGCCGAAGTCGTCGTCGGTCATCCCGGTGGCCCGCCACAGGGCCCGGGCGCCCGCCATCGTCCGACCGTGGGTGGAGGTCCTCGACCGCAGCTCAGGCATGGGTACCAGTGTGGCACCGTCCCGACGGCGGCCCCCGGCGGTCGGAGCGTGTCCCAACAGATGCACACCCGGTGCCCCGCTCGGCGCTCCGATCCGGCACAGTTGAGGACGTGCGTTTCCCCCCGGGCATGGTCGCCGTCGCGCTCCCCGGCGCCCTGGTCGCCCTGGTCGCCACCGTGCTGCTCGTCGGGTCGGCCCGGCGTCGCGGCGGCCCGGAGCGCCGGCCGTACGCGCTGCTGGCCGCCGCCGGCGGCTTCGCCCTGGTCGGCCTGCTGGTCGGGGTGGGCCTGGTGCTCGCCGACCCGCACCACCCGCCTCATCCGGCGCGCCTGAACGGCTGGCCCGTCCTGATCTCCGTCGCGGTGACGCTGAGCGGCCTGGCCGCCGCCGCCGGGCTGCTCCGCCTACCGGGGGCGGTGGTGTCCCGGCCGGCGACCGCCCGGCTGCTGCTGGACGCGCTGATCGTCGCGACCGCCCTGTGGTTCGTCGGCTGGGTGCTCTTCTCCGGGCCGACCCGGCTGCTCGGGTCGGCCACCCCGATCGCCTGCCCGGCGATCCTGCTGGCCACGGTCAACGCCGCGCTGACGGTCGGGGTCACCCTGATCGTGCTGCTGCGCGCCGACCCGCCCCGGGGCCGGTTCGGGCTGCTCGGCGCCGGCATCACCGCCAACGCCGTCGGCGGGCTCGGCGTGGCCGGCGGCGTCTGCCAGGGCGGCCCGGAGATGATCCTGGTCAGCGCCGCGCTGCTCGCCCTGGGCCTGCTGGCGGTCGCGCTCGCGGTGCACCGGGTCGAGGTGCCGGGGCAGGTCGACGTCGACCTGATCCGCCGCGACGGCGCGTACGCCTTCGTGCCGATGTTCGCGATGGCCGGCTCGGCGATGTACCACCTCGTGCAGGGGGGCCGCTTCGACGCGCTCGCCATCGTCGCCGGCAGCGTCGAGGGGTTCGCCCTGGTGGCCCGGCAGTACCTCACCCTCAACGACATGCGCGGGTACGCGGGCCGGCTGGCCGAGCGCGAGGCGCACTTCCGCGAGCTGGCCCACACCGACCCGTTGACCGGCCTGGCCAACCGGCGGGGCCTGCTGCGGGAGCTGCAACGCTGCGCCGACGAGGGCGTCGGCTGCGTGCTGCTCGGGCTGGACCTGGACGGCTTCAAGAACGTCAACGACATGCGCGGCCACGACGTGGGCGACATGGTCCTGGCGGAGGTGGGCCGGCGGCTGCGGGGCAACCTGCGCCCCGGTGACCTGGCCGCCCGGCTCGGCGGCGACGAGTTCGCCGTGCTGATGCGCGGCCGGCCGGCCGAGGCCGACCGGGTGGCCGAGCGGTTGCTCGGGGTGCTCGGCCGGGCGTACGAGCAGTCGGGCGGGCCGGTCTTCCTGTCGGTGAGCATCGGGGTGGCCGGCCAGTGCGGCGAGGCCGACTCGGTGGCGCTGCTGCGCCACGCCGACCTCGCCCTGCGGTACGCCAAGCAGCGCGGCAAGAACCGCATCGAGCGCTACGACGGCACGCACGACCAGCTGCTGCTGCGGCGTACCCGGCTGGAGCACGAGATGCGCGGCGCGATCGAGCGCGACGAGCTGCGGCTGGTCTTCCAGCCGGTCGCCTCGTTGCCGTCGGTCCGCCCGGTGGGCGCCGAGGCGCTGCTGCGCTGGCGCCACCCGGAGCTGGGCAACGTGCGCCCCGACGAGTTCATCCCGCTCGCCGAGGAGTGCGGGATGATCGCCAAGCTCGGCGCCTGGGTGCTGCACCAGGCCTGCTGGCAGCTCTCCCGCTGGCTGGCCGACGGCCACGACGTCTGGGTCTCGGTCAACGTCTCGCCCCGGGAGCTGCACGCGCCGGAGTACGTGGTGCAGGTGGCCGAGGCGCTGCGCGCCCACCACGTGCCGCCGCAGCGGCTGGTGCTGGAGGTCACCGAGCACGCGGTCGCCACCGACCTCGACGAGCTGATCCGGCGGCTGACCGCGCTGCGCCGTACCGGGGTGCGGATCGCGCTGGACGACTTCGGCGCCGGCTACTCGTCCCTGGGCCAGCTGCGCCGGCTGCCGATCGACATCCTGAAGATCGACCACAGCCTGGTCGCCGAGCACGAACCGGTGCGCCCGGTGGACACCGACGGGCCGGCCTTCGCCCCGATGGTGGACATCGTCATGCGCCTCGGGCACCAGCTCGGGCTGGAGGTGATCGCCGAGGGCGTCACCACGCCGACGGAGCTGGCCGCGGTGGTCGCCGCCGGCTGCCGCTTCGGCCAGGGCGCGCTCTTCGGCTGGGGCGTCCCGGCCGAGCACCTGGAGGCGATGCTGGACGCCGCGACGTCGCCGGGCGCCCGCCCCGCGCCGTTGCCGGCCACGCCGCTGCCCGGCCCGCGCGTGGTGCCGGCCCCGCGCGTTGGTGGGATGGGATCGGCCCAGGTGGGGCCGGTCGCCAAGCCCGCGACGGGAGACGGTGTCCCCCGTTCGTGAACCAAGATGTGGGATCAGTTGACTCATCGCGTGAGATGCGTCAGGCTGGTCCACATGTCGTCGATCCGGTCGCTGCGAGTACTTACCTGAGCGCACTCTCCTTCACCGAGAGTGCGCTGGCCCCGTGCATCTGCACGAGGGCCGTTTTTATTGCCGTCGGACTCCACCGGGGCGGGCGCCGCCCGCGTCGCACGTGTTGAAAGAGCCTCCACCCTCCAGCCGAAGGCCTGAACCGCCATGACGAGACCCACGCCAGAGACACTCGCCCACTCCGCCCGGCGGGCGCGCACGGCCACCGAGCCGGCCAGCGACGCCGACCACACCCCCGCGCCGCGCGGGGCCGCCGCGGCCACCCCGGCCGTACGGCAGCCCGCTCCGGCTGAGGTTTCCGGGGCCGGCTCCCTCGTGCGGTCCCTCGAGGCGCTCGGCGTCGACGTCGTCTTCGGCATTCCCGGCGGGGCGATCCTGCCCGCCTACGACCCGCTCTACGACTCGACCGTGCGGCACATCCTGGTCCGCCACGAGCAGGGTGCCGGACACGCCGCCACCGGGTACGCGCAGGCCACCGGCCGGGTCGGCGTCTGCATCGCCACCTCCGGCCCGGGCGCGACGAACCTGGTCACCCCGATCGCCGACGCGTACATGGACTCGGTGGCGATGGTGGCGATCACCGGCCAGGTCGCGCGACCCTCGATCGGCACGGACGCCTTCCAGGAGGCGGACATCCAGGGCATCACGCTGCCGATCACCAAGCACAACTTCCTGGTGCAGAGCCCGGAGGAGATCCCGCAGGTGCTGGCCGAGGCCTTCCACCTGGCCTCCACCGGGCGGCCCGGGCCGGTGCTGGTCGACATCCCCAAGGACGTCCTCCAGGCACCGACGACGTTCAGCTGGCCGCCCACCCTCGATCTGCCCGGCTACCGGCCGACCCTGCACCCGCACGGCAAGCAGATCCGCGAGGCGGCCCGGCTGATGTCCAGCGCCCGCCGCCCGGTGCTCTACGTCGGCGGCGGCGTGCTCAAGGCCGGCGCCACCGAGGGGCTGCGCAAGCTGGCCGAGCTGACCGGCATCCCGGTGGTCACCACGCTGATGGCGCTGGGGGCGTTCCCCGACTCGCATCGCCAGCACCTGGGCATGCCCGGCATGCACGGCACCGTCGCCGCGGTCTACGGCCTGCAGAAGGCCGACCTGATCGTGGCGCTCGGGGCGCGCTTCGACGACCGGGTCACCGGCAAGCTCGACTCGTTCGCCCCGGACGCCACCGTGGTGCACGCCGACATCGACCCGGCCGAGATCGGCAAGAACCGGCACGCCGACGTGCCGATCGTCGGCGACGCCAAGCACGTGATCGACGAGCTCATCGCCGCGGTCGCCACCGAACGCAACGCCGGCCGCCGGGCCGACCTCGGCGACTGGTGGACCCAGCTGGACGACCTGCGTGAGCGCTACCCGCTGGGGTACGAGGAGCCGTCCGACGGCACCCTCTCCCCGCAGTACGTGATCAAGCGGCTGGGCGAGATCGCCGGCCCGGACGCGGTCTACGTGGCCGGCGTGGGCCAGCACCAGATGTGGGCCAGCCAGTTCATCTCGTACGAGAAGCCGGGCACCTGGCTCAACTCCGGCGGCCTCGGCACCATGGGGTACGCCGTCCCGGCGGCGATGGGCGCCAAGGTCGGCCGCCCCGACACGGTGGTCTGGGCGGTGGACGGCGACGGCTGCTTCCAGATGACCAACCAGGAGCTGGCCACCTGCGCGCTGGAGGGCATCCCGGTCAAGGTCGCCGTGATCAACAACGGCAACCTCGGCATGGTCCGGCAGTGGCAGACCCTCTTCTACGGCGAGCGGTACTCCAACACCGAGCTGGGCACCCACAAGCACCGCATCCCGGACTTCGTCAAGCTCGCCGAGGCGCTCGGCTGTGTCGGCCTGCGCTGCGAGAACGCCGAGGACGTCGACAAGACGATCGAAGCGGCGATGGCGATCACCGACGCACCCGTCGTGATCGACTTCGTGGTCGGCAAGGACGCGATGGTCTGGCCGATGGTGGCCGCCGGCACCAGCAACGACGAGATCATGTTCGCCCGTGGCGTCCGCCCGGCCTTCGACGAGGATGAAATCTGATGACCCTGCACACCCTGTCCGTGCTGGTGGAGAACAAGCCGGGTGTCCTGGCCCGGGTCGCCGGCCTCTTCTCCCGGCGCGGGTTCAACATCGACAGCCTCGCCGTGGGTGAGACCGAGAACGCGGACGTCTCCCGGATCACCATCGTGGTCAACGCCGAGTCGTCCCCGCTGGAGCAGGTCACCAAGCAGCTCAACAAGCTGGTCAACGTACTCAAGATCGTGGAGCTGGACCCGCAGGTCTCGGTGGCCCGGGAGCTGCTGCTGGTCAAGGTCCGCGCGGACCGCAACGCCCGGGCGCAGGTGCTGGAGACGGTCAACCTGTTCCGGGCCCGGGTGGTCGACGTCGCGCCGGACACGCTGACCATCGAGGCCACCGGCACCCCCGACAAGCTGGACGCGCTGCTGCGCGACCTCGAACCGTTCGGCATCAAGGAGATGGTCCAGTCCGGCACGGTGGCGATCGGGCGCGGCTCGCGCTCCATCACCGCCGGGCCCGCGCTGCGCGCCGCCTGATCCGACCTCGCCGGCGCTCCGCGCCGCCCGAACCACCGCACAAGTCCACGACGGGCCGCTCGGACCGCCGTACGAAAGGGAAGTCAATGAGCGTTGAGGTGTACTACGACGACGACGCCGACCTGGGCCTGATCCAGGGCCGCAAGGTCGCGGTGATCGGGTACGGCAGCCAGGGCCACGCCCACGCGCTGTCGCTGCGCGACTCCGGCGTCGACGTGGTGATCGGTCTGCCGGCGGGCTCGAAGAGCCGGCCGAAGGCCGAGGAGCAGGGCCTGCGGGTGCTCACGCCGGCCGAGGCGGCCGCCGAGGCCGACGTCATCATGATCCTGGCGCCGGACACCGCGCAGCGCGGCCTCTACGCCGAGGCGATCGCCCCCAACCTCGCCCCCGGCAAGGCGCTCTTCTTCGGCCACGGCTTCAACATCCGGTACGACCTGATCAAGCCCCCGGCCGACGTGGACGTGGCGATGGTCGCCCCGAAGGGCCCGGGTCACCTGGTCCGCCGCCAGTACGTCGACGGCAAGGGCGTGCCCTGCCTGGTCGCCGTCGAGCAGGACGCCAGCGGCACCGCGTTCCAGCTGGCCCTGTCGTACGCCAAGGGCATCGGCGGCACCCGGGCCGGCGCGATCCGGACCACCTTCACCGAGGAGACCGAGACCGACCTCTTCGGCGAGCAGGCGGTGCTCTGCGGCGGCGCGGCGGCGCTGGTGCAGACCGGCTTCGAGGTGCTCACCGAGGCGGGCTACGCCCCCGAGGTGGCCTACTTCGAGTGCCTGCACGAGCTCAAGCTGATCGTCGACCTGATGTACGAGGGCGGCATCGCCCGGATGCGCTACAGCGTCTCCGACACCGCCGAGTACGGCGACCTCTCCCGTGGCCCGCGGGTCATCGACTCCCGGGTCAAGGAGGAGATGCGCAAGATCCTCGGTGAGATCCAGTCCGGCGAGTTCGCCCGCGAGTGGGTGGCCGAGGACGAGGCCGGCCGGCCGAACTTCGCCAAGTGGCGGGCCGAGGGTGCGGCGCACCCGATCGAGGAGACCGGCCAGAAGCTGCGCGCCATGATGAGCTGGGTCGACCGGCCCATCACCGAGACCGCCTGACGCGCGGCCCCGCCCCGGCGGGGCCGCCCCCGCG